>DAISJF010000599.1:0-1504 GCA_036821625.1 Rhodanobacteraceae bacterium | reverse complement strand
CGCGCAGGCGATGCGGCGCATCTTCGAGATAGACGCGAACGAGATCGCCGAATTCACCGCCCATCGTGTCGAGCAGATCGCCGATGATCGTCGCGTCGAGCGCGCTCACCCTTGGGGTCGCGGTTGCGGTTTGCGCCGGCATCGGCCGCGTCGGTGCGATCGGCGCTGCGGCGACCGGGCTCGCAGCCGGCGGCTCGACGCGCGCAGCGCTGCGCGACTCGGCGGGCCGAGCGGACGCTTCGCTCTTTGCCGTCGACAGCCAGCGACGCAGCAGTTGCTCGAGCCCGGCGCGATCGAGCGGCTTTGAGATGTAATCGTCCATGCCGGCCGCGAGGCAGCGCTCGCGATCGCCCGCCATCGCGTTCGCGGTCATCGCGACGATCGGCAGATGCGCATCGCCGCCGGCCGCGCGCTCGCGCTCGCGCCAGAGGCGTGTGGCCATATAGCCATCCATGACCGGCATCAGGCAATCCATCAGCACGAGATCGTAGCGATCGCGCTCGAGATGGCCGATCGCCTCGCGTCCGTCGTTTACCGGCGTGACTTCGAGACCGTGCAGATCGAGAAGGCGGTGGGCGACGCGGCGGTTGACCGCGTTGTCCTCGACCAGCAGCACGCGGCCGCGGAGCGGCGCGCTGACGCCGGTTCCGAGCTGGACGACGGGTTCGGCCGGCGTCTCGGCGCGCGCGAAGCCGGGCTCGCGCACGCCGAACATCGGCTCGAGCGTCGTGCGCAGCGATTCCTCCGTCACGTTGCCGGTGAGCCCGCGAACGCGCGGATCCTGGGGCAGGTCCGTGCCGCCGTAGTTCCACACGAGCATGCGCGCGTGGCCGAGCGCAGCGTCGCGGAGCACGTTGCGCACCAGCGTCGCCGCGACCGGCTTGAACGTGGTCGCATCGATGAAGAGCAGCGCATGCCGCCAGCGCTCGCCCATGTTCGCGCTCGCGCGCAACGCGGTGAGCGCGTCGGCGAGCGAGCGCACGACCGTGAACTCGATGCCGAGCGTCGTGCCGGCGTTCTGCAGCCGTCGCAGCACGGCTTCGTCCTCGGTCAGCGCGAGCGCACGGATTCCGTCGAGGCTGCGCCGGACAGGGAGATCGCCGACCGCCTTCAGCAACGGCACGCTGAACCAGAACAGCGAGCCCTTGCCCGGCTCCGATTTCACGCCGAGGTGGCCTTGCATCAGGTCGACGAGCCGCTTGCAGATGGCCAGACCGAGCCCGGTGCCGCCGAACACGCGCGTCGTCGACGCGTCCGCCTGCGAGAATGGCCGGAACAACTTCGCCGCGACATCCGGCGCGATGCCGATGCCGCTGTCGCGCACGGCGAACACGATCTCGTGATGATCGCGCGTCTCCGCGCGCTTGCTGACCTGGATATGCACGCCGCCGCGCTCGGTGAACTTGATCGCGTTGCTGACGAGATTCGTCAGCACCTGGCGCAGGCGCACCGGGTCGCCGCGCACCGCGAGCCGCACCGAAGGCTCGATCGTGACGTTGAACTT
>DAISJF010000598.1:0-1512 GCA_036821625.1 Rhodanobacteraceae bacterium | reverse complement strand
AAGCGACGAAGGACAAGCTGCCCGCGGGCACGCCGGTCACCCGCTACGCGGACGCTCTGATCCTCCCCGGTTTCATCGACACGCACGTTCATTACCCGCAGACGCAAATGATCGCCGCCTACGGCGAGCAGCTCATCGACTGGCTCGACAACTACACGTTCATCGCCGAGCAGCAGTTCGCCGATTCCGCGCACGGACACGACGTGGCGAAGGTGTTCCTGCGCGAATGCGTGCGCGCGGGCACGACGTCGGCGATGGTCTACTGCACGGTCTATCCACAGTCGGTCGACGCTTTCTTCGAGGAAGCCGAGAAGATCGACGCGCGCATGATCGCGGGCAAGGTCCTGATGGACCGCAACGCGCCGCCGCCGTTGCTCGACACGCCGAAGAAGGGCTATGACGAGTCGAAGGCGCTGATCAGGAAATGGCACAGGAAGGGGCGCAATCTCTACTGCGTCACGCCGCGCTTCGCCGCGACCAGCTCGCCGGAGCAGATGGAAATGACCGGTGCGCTGTGGAAGGAATTTCCGGACACGTATCTCCAGTCCCACGTTTCCGAGAGCAAGGGCGAAGTCGCCTGGGTCAAGAAGCTCTATCCCGAGCGCAAGGGCTATCTCGACATCTACGATCACTACGGCCAGCTCGGTCGGCGCGCCGTGTACGGTCATGGCATCTACCTGACCGAAGACGAGCTCGCGCGTTGCCACGAGACCGGCACCGCGATCGCGCACTGCCCGACCTCGAACTTCTTCCTCGGCAGCGGCTGTCTCGACGTCGCGAACCTGCAGCGCAAGGAGCGTCCCGTGCGCGTCGGCCTCGGCACCGACCTCGGCGCCGGCACGAGCTTCTCGCCGCTGCAGACGATGAACGAGGCGTACAAGGCGGCACAGCTCAACGGCAACACGCTGAGCGCGTGGCATGCGTTCTATCTCGCGACGCGCGGCGCGGCACACGCGCTGTATCTCGATGACACGATCGGCTCGCTCGCGCCGGGCTACGAGGCCGATGTCGTCGTGCTCGACCTCCGCTCGACACCGATCATCGACTACCGCATGCGCTACTGCAGGAACATCGAGGAAGCGCTCTTCATCCAGATGACGCTCGGCGACGACCGCGCGACGCGCGCGACCTACATGGCGGGCGCCTGCGTCTACGACCGCGATCGCGCGGCTCCACATTCGTTTTGATCGTCCCGGCGTGAAGCTGCTTCACATCAGCAGATCGCAGGAACTGGCGGAGAGAGAGGGATTCGAACCCTCGATAGAGCTTTTGACCCTATACTCCCTTAGCAGGGGAGCCCCTTCGGCCTCTCGGGCATCTCTCCGGATCTGACGGTGCCGCACTCGCGATGCAGTCATCGACGCGCAAGATCGCCGATGGCGATGGATACGTCGGGGAATACGCGGCTACCGGCGCGAAAGCATACTGACCGGCCGGACCAGCGTAAAGCTCAGGTGGAACCGCCGCCGGAGGATTCCGGGCTCTCGGTCTGCCCGGAGCCGGGCGTCGCCT
>DAISJF010000597.1:0-1512 GCA_036821625.1 Rhodanobacteraceae bacterium | reverse complement strand
ACCATCAGCGTCGACGGCCAGTCGCGCAGGAAGAAGAACAGCACGAGCACGGAGAGCAGCGTGCCCTCGAGGCCGGCCTTGCCGAGCTCGCGCAGCGAGCCGGTGACGCTTTCGGCCTGGTTGTCGAGCAGGAACACGCGGATGCCGTGCAGCTCGGGCGACTTCTGGATGCGGTTGATCGTCTCGAGCACTTGCGTGCCGACGTCGACGAGATTCGCGGTGCGCTCGCGATAGATGTCGAAGCCGATCGCCGGGCGGCCGTCGAGGCTGCGCGCGTAGTTGAGGCGTTCCGGACGCAACGTCACCGTCGCGATGTCGCCGAGGCGCAGGCCCTTCGCATCGAGCGGAATGCCGCGGATGTCGTCGAGGCTCGTCCACTGCCCTTGCGGCTGCACGCGAAAGCGCGAGCCGCCCGAGCTCACCTGCCCCGCCGAGATCGAGAAGTTAGCGGCCTGCAGGCGCGTATAGAGATCGTTGAGGTTGATGTTGTGCGCGCTCAGGCGATCGGACGAGAGCTCGATCTGCACTTCGGGCTTGCCGACGCCTTGCAGGTCGACGCGCGCGACGCCCGGAATCCGTTCCAGCGGCCGCTTGATTTCGTGGTCGAGCAGGTCGTATGCATTGGAGATATCGACGCCGCTCTCGCTCGCAACGCGCAGCTTCAGGATCGGCTCGTCGGACGTCGAAAACTTCTGCACCGTGTAGCGCTGCAGGTCGGACGGGAGGTCCGCGCGGATCCCATCGATCTTCTCGCGCGCCTGCACGGCCTTGATCGCGGTGTTCTCGCCCCACTTGAACTCGAGGAAGATCTGCGCGCTCTCGGCGTCGGACGTCGAGTTCATGCGCTTGATGCCGGGCAGCGTCGCGAGCGCCTCCTCGACCGGTCGCGTGATCGTGCGCTCGATCTCGGTCGGCGTCGAGCCGGGATACGGGATCTGCACGAACAGGAACGGCGCGTCGAGGCTCGGAAACTGCTCGAGCGGCAGGCGCATCGCCGCGATCAGCCCGATCACGACCATCGACACGAAGAACATGATCGCGGTGACGGGACGCTTCAGGCTGAGCTCGGCAATCGTCATGCGTGCGAGCCCTCCGGCTCGGCGATGCCCTCGCCGCCGTTTTCATCGTGCGCCTTGCGCGCCGCCTTCGCGCGATGGCGCTCGCCGCGCGCGAGATACCACGCGTCGCCGCGGCGATCGAGCAGGTCGTAGACGACCGGAATCACGACGAGCGTCAGGAGTGTCGAGACCGCGAGGCCGCCGATCACGGTGATCGCCATCGGCGCGCGCACTTCGGCGCCCTCGCCGACGCCGATCGCGAGCGGCGAGAAACCGATCAGCGTGCACAGCGTCGTCATCACGATCGGGCGCAGGCGCGATTCGGCGCCCTGCGCGATCGCCTCGCGTTTCGCCACGCCGGCTTCGCGCAGCTGGTTGACGCGGTCGATCAGCACGATTGCGTTCTTGACGACGATGCCGACCAGCATGATGAGGCCGATGAACACGACGACCG
>DAISJF010000596.1:0-1519 GCA_036821625.1 Rhodanobacteraceae bacterium | reverse complement strand
GCGAATGGTCGCTCGCCTCGACGTTCTCGAAAGGCACGCCGATCTACGAGATCGTCTTCGTCGCGTTCCAGGCGACGTTCGCCGCGATCACCTGCTGCCTCATCCTCGGCTCGCTCGTCGAGCGCATCAAGTTCGCGGCGGTGCTGATCTTCGTCGCGATCTGGTTCACGCTGAGCTACGTTCCGATCGCGCACATGGTCTGGTTCTGGCCAGGACCCGACGCGTACGCCGACGCCTCGAAAGCCGCCGCGCTCAACGCGAGCGGCGGCTTCATCTGGCAGATGGGCGCGCTCGACTTCGCCGGCGGCACCGTCGTGCACATCAACGCCGGCATCGCCGGGCTCGTCGGCGCGTTTCTCGTCGGCAAGCGGCTCGGCTGGGGTCGCGAGGTGATCCGTCCGCACAGCCTCACCATGACGATGATCGGCGCATCGCTGCTCTGGTTCGGCTGGTTCGGCTTCAACGCGGGCTCCGCGCTCGAAGCGAATGCGTCGGCGGCGCTCGCGTTTCTCAACACGTACCTCGCGACGGCCTGTGCGGTGCTGGCCTGGACCTTTGCCGAGTGGATCTTCAAGGGCAAGCCGTCCATGCTCGGCGCGGCGTCGGGCGCCGTCGCGGGACTCGTCGCGATCACGCCGGCCGCCGGCAACGTCGGCATTCCCGGCGCGTTCGCGATCGGAACCGCCGCGGGCCTCGTCTGCCTCTGGGGCGTGACCGGCCTCAAGCGATGGCTCAAGGTCGACGACTCGCTCGACGTGTTCGGAGTGCACGCGGTCGGCGGCATCACCGGCGCGCTCCTGACCGGCGTGTTCAATTCCCCCGATCTCGGCGGCCCGGGGTCCGTGCAGGACTGGGTCGCCGTGACGAGCGGATACCCGGGCATCGCGATGCAACTCTGGATTCAATTCAAGGCCGTCGTGATCACGGTGGCCTGGACCGGCGTCGTCGCATTCGTCGCGTACAAGGTCGCCGACCGGCTCGTCGGCCTGCGCGTCACGGACGAGCAGGAGCGCGAAGGGCTCGACATCAACTCCCACGGCGAATCCGCGTACGACTATTGATCGAGGCGAAGGGCTCGGTTCCGGGGTCGTCCGATCGTTGCGCAGCCCTTTGCTAAGCTAGCGCGACGTCCCGCGGATCCACTTCGATGCAGAAGATGTCCAACACCGCGCCGCGTGCGCACGGCAAGCCGGCACGCGGGGTCAGTCCGTGAGCGCGCCTCGTCGCGCACTCGTTACCGGCGGCAGCGGCGACATCGGCGGCGCGATCTCGCGCGCGCTCGCGAGCGATGGCTGGCACGTGCACGTGCACGCACACGCGCAGCCCGCGCGGGCACAGGATGTCGTCGACGCGATTCGCGCGGCGGGCGGCCGCGCCGACGCCGTCGCGTTCGACCTCGTCGACGGCGAAGCGACGCGGCGCAAGCTCGATGAGCTGCTCGCCGACGGGCCGATCCACGCGCTCGTGCACAACGCCGGCGTCCACGACGACGCGCCGCTGGCCGGCATGCGCGAGGAGC
>DAISJF010000595.1:0-1519 GCA_036821625.1 Rhodanobacteraceae bacterium | reverse complement strand
GTGCGAAGTGCCGATTGCGACCGCGAGCGCATCGACGCCGGTCCTGGCGACGAAGTCGGCGGCCTGTTCGGGATCGGTGAGCAGCTGCGAGTGATCGAGCTTGCCCTCGGCGCCGACGCCGTCCTCCTTGCCGGCCGTGCCGGTTTCGAGCGAGCCGAGGCAGCCAAGCTCGCCTTCGACCGAGACGCCGACCGCATGCGCCATGTCGACGACGCCGCGCGTCACGATCACGTTGTATTCGTACGTCGCCGGCGTCTTCATGTCCTCCTCGAGCGAGCCGTCCATCATCACGCTGGTGAAGCCCGAGCGGATCGATGCCTGGCACACGGCCGGGCTCGCGCCGTGATCCTGATGCAGGCACACCGGAATCCCCGGATATTGTTCGACCGCGGCCAGCACGAGATGACGCAGGAACGGCTCGCCCGCATAACTGCGCGCGCCGGCCGAGGCCTGCAGGATCACCGGGCTGTCGACCGCGTCGGCGGCCTGCATGATCGCGTGGATCTGCTCCATGTTGTTGACGTTGAACGCCGGCAAGCCGTACGAATGCTCGGCGGCGTGGTCGAGGAGCTGCTTGAGCGAGATGAGGGCCATGGCGGTTCTCTCGTGAGCAAAGTTTTGACAGGTGGCGACGTCATTCCCTTCTCCCGCTTGCGGGAGAAGGTGCCGGCAGGCGGATGAGGGAGGACTTGTAACGTCGTACCAAGAGCGCCCTCACCCTAACCCTCTCCCGCAAGCGGGAGAGGGGATCAGGCGATTTCGGTGCTGCAGCGGCGCACGATGTCGGCGACGCGCGCCGGCGTGAAGCCGAAATATTCGAACAGCGCCGCGCCGGGCGCCGATTCGCCGAAGCGGTCGATGCCGAGCACGCAACCTTCGCCGCGCACGTATTTCCACCAGAGTGCGCTCGCGCCGGCTTCGAGCGCGATCTTCGGCACGCCGGAGGGCAGCACGTCCTCGCGATAGTCCGCGGGCTGGCGGTCGAACGTCGTCGTCGACGGCATCGAGACGACGCGCACGCCGATGCCTTCCGCGGCCAGCTGCTTCTGCACGGCGAGCGCAAGACCGACTTCGGAGCCGGTCGCGATGACGATGCGATGCAGCGCGCCTTCGGGCTCCGACACGACGTAGCCGCCGCGCTCGATCGCCGCGATGCGTGCCTCGTCGCGCAGCACGAACGGCAGGTTCTGCCGCGACAGGATCAGCGCCGTCGGTCCGGAGCGGCGTTCCAGCGCGAGCTTCCACGCGACAGCAGTCTCGACCGTGTCGCACGGACGCCAGACTTCGAGATTCGGGATCAGGCGCAGGCTCGACACGTGCTCGACCGCCTGGTGCGTCGGACCGTCCTCCCCGAGACCTATCGAATCGTGCGTCAGCACGTGGATCACGCGCAGCTTCATCAGCGCCGCCATGCGGATCGCGTTGCGGCTGTAATCACTGAACGTCAGGAACGTGCCGCCGAATGGAACGACGCCGCCGTGCAGCGCAAGGCCATTCATGACCGCGGCCATGCCGAACT
>DAISJF010000594.1:0-1521 GCA_036821625.1 Rhodanobacteraceae bacterium | reverse complement strand
TTGCAGCAGCGGCCGCAGGATGAAGCCGTCGAGCAGCGTCACCATGAAGATCACGCAGGCGAGGCCGGCGCCGAGCACGCCGATCACGAGCGCGCTGAAGCCGGGGCGCTTCAGCGTCGTGCGGATCGCGTCGCGGAGATCGTAGAGGAATGTCGTCATGGGATCGTCCGTTTCATCATTCGTCGCGCAGCGCGATCATCGGATCGATGCGCAGCGCCCGGCGCAGCGGCGCCAGCGTCGAAAGCGCGATCACGCCCGCAAGCGTCAGCACGACCAGCGCGACGCTGATCGCGTCGTACGGTCCGACGCCATAGAGCTCCGCGGACATCAGCGTGCTCCAGGCGAACGCAAGGGGGAGGCCGAGCGCGAGCCCGGCAAGAAGCGCGCCTGTGGCGCGTGCCGACGCGAGCGCGAGCACGGCGCCGTCCGAGGCCCCGACGGCGCGGCGCAGACCGAATTCGCGCGTGCGCCGGCGCACCGCGTGCGCGACGGTGCCGTGCAATCCGACCGCGGCGAGCAGGAGCGCGGTGCCGGCGAAGAGTCCGAACAGCTGCAGCAGAAAGCTGCGGCGCGCGAGCGAATCGCTCACGCGTGCCGTCATCGACGCCGTGCCGTAGACCGGAACGCCGGCGTCGATCGCGGCCGCGATCCGACGGACTTCGCCGTCGAGCACGGCCGGCGACAGGGTCGAGCGCACCGCGAGCGACATGAAGTTCGGCGGATCCGGGCTTTGCGCATGCGCGAGATAAACCTGCGGCGCCGGTTCGAGGTCGAGCGAATGCTGGCGCACGTTGCCGACGACGCCGACGATCGTGATCCACGGCGCCTTCTCGTCGCGTTCGCCGAGCTGGATCTCCTTGCCGAGCGGGCTCTCGCCGGGCCACTCGCGTCGTGCAAGCGCCTCGTTGATCACGGCGACCGGCGGCTGGCCTTCGCGGTCCGTCGGGGCGATCAGGCGTCCGGTACGGAGCGGAATGCGCAATGCCGCGAAATAGCCCGGCGTCGCGAAGAAGCGATCGAATTCCGGCGATTCGGCGCCGAGCTCGGGGCGATCGCGGACATGGAATCCGGCCATGTCCCAGTTGCCGTCGAGCGGCAGCGGCGTAACGGCTCCGACCTGCTCGACGCCGGGCAGCGCGTGCACCCGGCTTTCGAGTTGATCGAGAAACGCCGGGACCTTTTTCGGATCGACATAGGGCGGTCCGACGATGGCGACGTTGATCGCGGTCACGCCATCCGGCGAGAAGCCGGGATCGACTGCGATCAGGCGCTCGAAGCTGCGCGCCATCAGGATCGCGCCGAGCGTGAGCGCGCAGGCGAGCGCGATCTGCGCGACGACCAGCGTCGATTGCAGCCGTGCTGCGACCGGACCGGCCGACACGCGCGCCGCATCGCGCATCGCGTCGCCGAGCTCGGGCCGACTGCCGCGCCACGCCGGCCAGGCGCCGGCAGCGAACGTCACCGCGAGGGTGAGGAACGACGCGAACGCGAGCACGCCGACGTCGACGTGGACATCCTGCA
>DAISJF010000593.1:0-1521 GCA_036821625.1 Rhodanobacteraceae bacterium | reverse complement strand
GCGCACGAGCGCATCACCTACGAGAAGCTCAAGTCCGCGCAGGAAGGCGAGGGCATCCGCTCGCAGCTGCTGCTCGTGCCGCTGACGCTCGCGGTCAGCGAGCGCGAAGCCTCGGCGGTCGAGGAACGGTCCGAGCGCTTCGCCGAGCTCGGCTTCGATGTCGCGCGCTCCGGCCCGCAGAGCATCACCGTGCGGCGCATTCCGGTGCTGCTCGACGGTGCCGATGTCGCGCAGCTCGTGCGCGACGTCGTCGCCGACTTTGCCCTGCACGGCGACACGCGCCGCATCGAGGAAAGCGCCAACGAGCTGCTCGCGACGATGGCCTGCCACGGCTCGGTGCGCGCGCACCGGCGCCTGACGCTGCCCGAGATGAACGCGCTGCTGCGCGAAATGGAAGCCACCGAGCGTTCCGGGCAATGCAACCATGGCCGTCCGACCTGGGTCCAACTCGGCATGGCAGAGCTCGACCGCTTTTTCCTGCGCGGGCGATGACAGCATCCGCGCGATCCGCCTAACATCGTCTACCCATCCAAGGAAGCCCCATGTTGAAGACGAGTTTGCTGCTGGCCGCGACCATCGCCGGCGTCCAGGTCACGTCCGCCCGAGTCGAAGAAGCGAAGAAGCCCGATGCCGCCTACACGGCCGATGTCGAGTCCTGGCGCGCCAAGCGCGTCGAGCGCCTCAAGGCGCCCAACGGCTGGCTGAGCCTGATCGGCCTGCACTGGCTCAAGGAAGGCAAGAACACGGTCGGCACCGACAAGGGCAACGACATCGTGCTGGCCGCGGGACCGGCGCATCTGGGCGTCGTCACGTTGAAGAAGGGCAACGCGACGATCGCGCTCGATCCGAACGCGAACGCGACGATCGACGGCAAGCCGCAGAAATCGGCCGAGCTGCTCGATGATTCGCACGAGAAGCCGACCACGGTCGCGTTCGGCACGGCGAGCTTCTACGTGATCGACCGCAACGGCAAGAAAGGGCTGCGCGTGAAGGACAGCAAAGCCTATACGCGCGAGCATTTCGCCGGCATCGACTACTACCCGATCGATCCGAGCTGGCGCGTCGAAGCGAAGTTCATTCCTTACAAGCCGGCACACGAGCTCGAGATCCCGAACGTGCTCGGCCAGATCGACAAGATGCCGGTGCCCGGCAAGGTCGAGTTCGTGCGCGACGGCAAGACCTACACGCTGCTGCCCGTGCTGGAGGACCCCGACGCGCAGGAGCTCTGGTTCATCTACGCGGACAAGACGAGTGCGAAGGAAACCTACGGCGGCGGCCGCTTCCTCTATACCGACATGCCGAAGGACGGCAAGGTCGTCATCGACTTCAACAAGTCCTACAACCCGCCGTGCGCGTTCACGCCGCACGCGACCTGCCCGCTGGCGCCGCCGGAGAATCGGCTCGCGATTCCGGTGACGGCCGGCGAGAAGAAGTACGTCGGGCCCGGCGCGCACGAAGGCTAGAAAGCCACGGCCGACATTCCCCTCTCCCGCTTGCGGGAGAGGGCAGGGTGAGGGCAGC
>DAISJF010000592.1:0-1523 GCA_036821625.1 Rhodanobacteraceae bacterium | reverse complement strand
GGCGAGGAATGGCTCCAATGCATCATGGCCGAGGTAAGGATTCACGGTCACGGCGTCGGCGCCGTAACGCTCGAAGGCCTCGGTTGCATAGAACGCAGCGGTGCTGCCGATGTCGCCGCGTTTGGCGTCGAGGATGACCGGCACGCCCGGATGCGCCGCGTGGATGTGCCGGATCAGCCGCTCCAGCGCGTCTTCGGCGCGATGCGCCGCGAAGTGCGCGATCTGCGGCTTGAAGCAGCAGACGAGATCGGCCGTGGCGTCGACGATCGCGCGGCAGAACTCGAAGATCGCGTCCGGGTGATTACGCAGCGTCGCGGGGAAGCGTGACGGCTCGGGATCGAGGCCGACGCAGACCAGCGAGTTGTTGCGTTGCCAGGCCTGTTTGAGTTTGTCGATGAAAGTCATGGCATCAGTCTTTCCGTTCTCCCGCTTGCGGGAGAAGGTGCCGGAGGCGGATGAGGGCGCTTTTGCGACGGTGAACCCAGATTGCCCTCACCCCAGCCCTCTCCCGCAAGCGGGAGAGGGGGAAGTGCGGAGCGCGCGTTGGACGGGTCGCGGTCACGCGAGCTTCTTGTACCGAATCCGATGCGGCTGCGCGGCCTCGTCGCCGAGGCGCCGCTTCTTGTCTTCTTCGTACTCGCGATAATTGCCCTGGAAGAACTCGACGTGCGAATCGCCCTCGAACGCGAGGATGTGCGTCGCGATGCGGTCGAGGAACCAGCGGTCGTGCGAGATCACCATCGCGCAGCCCGGAAACTCGAGCAGCGCTTCTTCGAGCGCGCGCAGCGTTTCGACGTCGAGGTCGTTCGAAGGCTCGTCGAGCAGCAGCACGTTGCCGCCCTGCATCAGCGTCTTGGCGAGATGCAGGCGTCCGCGCTCGCCGCCGGAAAGCTGTCCGACGATCTTCTGCTGATCGGCGCCCTTGAAGTTGAAGCGGCCGATGTAGCCGCGCGAAGGCGTCTGGTACCTGCCGACGGTGATGAGATCGGCGCCGCCGGAAATCTCCTGCCAGACCGTCTTCGCGCCGTTGAGCGATTCGCGCGACTGATCGACGTAGGCGAGCTTCACCGTCGTGCCCATGACGATCTCGCCGCTGTCCGGCTTCTCGACGCCGGTGATGAGCTTGAAGAACGTCGACTTGCCGGCGCCGTTCGGTCCGATGATGCCGACGATCGCGCCGGGCGGAACCTTGAAGCTCAGATCGTCGATCAGCATGCGGTCGCCGAACGACTTCGAAACGTGCTTGAACTCGACCACGAGATCGCCAAGGCGTTCGCCCGGCGGAATGTAGATTTCGTTGGTTTCGTTGCGCTGCTGGTAGTCGACGGAGTTGAGCTCCTCGAACCGGTTGAGGCGCGCCTTGCCCTTGGACTGGCGGCCCCTGGCGCCCTGGCGCACCCACTCGAGCTCGCGCTGGATCGCCTTGCGGCGCGCCTTTTCGCCGGATTCTTCCTGCTGCAGGCGTGCGTCCTTCTGTTCGAGCCACGACGAGTAGTTGCCCTTCCACGGAATGCCGCGGCCGC
>DAISJF010000591.1:0-1529 GCA_036821625.1 Rhodanobacteraceae bacterium | reverse complement strand
GCACGGCCTTCTTGAGCCACTGATGCGTGCGCCAGCCGCCCGCGCCGTCGGGCTCCGCGACCCGCAGCGTGCCGGCTTCGAGCGCGTCGAGCACGCGTTCGATCGCGGGCTTCAGCGTCGCGTCGATCTCGGATTTCGAGAGATCGGCGCGGCGCTGCCAGGCGTCGTCGATGAGGGGTTCGAATTCGTGCATGGCTTTCGGTGAGTTCTGCATTTTCACCGGATTGTCTCAGTTACCCGTCGAAACCGCAGCCGGCGTCCGCGGCGCCACGTCGACGCTGAACCTCTCCTCGAGCGCCGCGCGCAACGCCTGCTGTGCGTCCTCGGACAGCGGCCGGTCGTTCTCGTCGCTGATCACGAAGAAGTCCTCGGCGCGCTCGCCGAATGTCGCGATGCGCGCGTCGTGCACGCGCACGTGCGCGTCGCGCAGCATCTGCGCGACCTGCGCGAGCAGACCCGGCTGGTCGCCGCAGACCAGCGCGAGCTGCGTCGCCTCCGCCGTCCCGGTGAATTCCACGCGCGGCGTGCGCTGGAAGTGGCGCAGGCGCCGCGGCAGGCTGCGCCGTACGAGGCGCGTCGGCAGGCTCGCATCGTGGAGCGCGTCCGACAGATCGGACTTGAGCTCGGCCGCGCGCGCCGGATCGAGCGGCGCCTCGGTGTCGGCGTCGAGCACGACGAACGTGTCGAACGCCATGCCCTGCGAGGAGAAGATGCGCGCCTCGACGACCGATACGCCGTGCCGATCCAGCGCGGCCGTGATCGCGGCGAACAGGCCATCGCGATCGCGCGTGTGCACGAACACCTCGGTGCCGCCGCGCAACGACGTCGGCTCGATCGCGACGACCGGCGAATCGGCATCGGCGCGCGCGAGGATCGCTCGGGTCTGCCACGCGATCTGCTGCGGACCGTGGCGCAGGAAGCTCGCGGCCGGGAATGTCGCCCAGAGCGGTTCGACGCGCGCGGCGTCGACGCCTTCGCGCGCAAGCCGTTTCAGCGCCTCATCGCGGCACTCGGCGATCCGCGCATCGGCATGCGGCGGCCGCTCCAGCCCGGCGCGCAGCGCATAGCGCGTCGCGACGTAGAGATCGGCGAGCAGCTGATCCTTCCAGGTGTTCCAGAGCTTCGGATTCGTGCCGGCGATGTCCGCGATCGTGAGCAGATACAGATGGTCGAGACGCTCGATGTCCTCGACCTGCACCGCGAAGCGATGCACGACGTCGGGATCGCTGATGTCCTGGCGTTGCGCGGTCACGCTCATGATGAGATGCCAGCGCACGAGCCAGGCGACGAGATCGATGTCGCCCTCGGCGAGACCGAGCTTCGCGCAGAACGCGCGCGCTTCTTCCTCGCCGAGCACGGAATGGTCGCCGCCGCGGCCCTTGGCGATGTCGTGGAACATCGCGGCCAGCAGCAGCAGCTCGGGTTTCTCGAACGTCGTGAAGATCGAGGTCGCGATCGGGAATTCCGCGCGCGCGGCCGGATCCCCGAAGCGCGCGACGTTGCGCAGCACGCGCAGCGTGTGCTCGTCG
>DAISJF010000590.1:0-1529 GCA_036821625.1 Rhodanobacteraceae bacterium | reverse complement strand
TGCGTCTTCGGCTTCGTTTCACTGCGCAATTTTCTGACGACGGCGATCCGCCGCATCGCGTATCGCGCATCCGGGTGGACGCTGGCCGACTCGGACGGAACGGAATGCCCGGTCGAGCTCGCCTCGCATGCGCGCGTCGGAGGCTGGATCGCGCTGACCTTCCGCGATTCCGCCCGCCGCGTCTTCCGCGTGGCGCTGGGGCCTGACAATCTCGATCCCGATACGAGGCGCCGGTTGATCGTGATGCTCTCGCGCGCCGAAGTCGTACAGCGCGGCTAGCCGCCTGCGCTTGCCGGGGCACGGCGATTGCGGCACTCTCGCCGCCGTTCGCGGTCGATGCGAGTGTCCGCGAACCGCACGAGGAATCCGACGCCCGCATGTTCCGACCTCTCGAAGTCTTCATCGGTCTGCGCTACACGCGGGCGAAGCGGCGCAACCATTTCATCTCGTTCATCTCGCTGGTGTCGATCCTCGGCATCGCGGTCGGCGTGACCGCGCTCATCACCGTGATCTCGGTCATGAACGGATTCGACAAGGAGCTCAAGGACCGCATCCTCGGCATGGTTTCGCACGCGACGATCTCCGGCGTCGGCGAAACCGTGCGCGACTGGCCCGAGGCGCTCGAGCGCGCGAAGGAGAATCCGCACGTGCTCGGCGCCGCGCCATACGTCGAGCGCGAAGCGATGCTGCAGGGTTCGCGTAACGCCGGCGCGCTGATCCGCGGCGTGGTGCCGGAGCTCGAGCCGCGCGTGTCGGAGATCGACAAGCGCATGATCCGCGGCAAGCTGTCGGACCTCACGCCCGGCAGCTTCGGCATCGTGCTCGGCAAGGAGCTTGCGATGACGCTCGGCGCAATCAACGTCGGCGATCACGTCACCGTGTTCGCGCCGGAATTCAGCGTGACGCCGATCGGAGCGCTGCCGCGCCTCAAGCGCTTCACGGTCGTCGGCATCTTCGAGGCCGGCATGCAGGAGTACGACTCGGGCCTCGCCGTCGTCAACATGCAGGACGCCGAGACGCTCTATCGTCTCGACGGCCCCACCGGCATCCGCCTGCGGCTCGACGACATGTTCCAGGCGTATTCGGTCGGCCGCGCGCTGTCCGACGACCTCGGCCAGATGTACCGGATCACCGACTGGATGCAGGGCCACAGCAACTTCTTCAAGGCTGTCGCGATGGAGAAGAAGGTGATGTTCCTGATTCTGTCGCTGATCGTCGCGGTGGCGGCGTTCAATCTGGTCTCGACGCTGGTCATGCTGGTCACGGACAAGCAGTCCGACATCGCGATCCTGCGCACGCTCGGGCAGACGCCGAAGAGCGTGATGGGCACGTTCATGGTGCAGGGCGTCTTGGTCGGCGCGCTCGGCATCGCAATCGGTGTGCTGTTCGGCGTGCTGCTCGCGCTCAACGTCGAGGACATCGTGAAGTGGATCGAGCACACGTTCCACGTCACGTTCCTGTCGCCGGACGTCTATTACATCAGCGAGCTGCCGAGCGATCTGCACTGGAGCGACGTCGGCTGGATCACC
>DAISJF010000589.1:0-1535 GCA_036821625.1 Rhodanobacteraceae bacterium | reverse complement strand
AAGGGGAGCAGGTCAAGCTGTCCGGTTTCGGAAACTTCGACCTGCGTTTCAAGAATCAGCGTCCCGGACGTAATCCCAAGACCGGCGAGGAGATTCCGATCTCCGCGCGGCGGGTCGTGACGTTCCGTCCGGGGCAGAAGCTGAAGGTCCGGGTCGAGGCCTATGCTGGATCAGGGCAGCAATAGCGAACTTCCGGTCATACCGGCCAAACGCTATTTCACGATTGGGGAAGTGAGCGAGCTGTGCGGGGTCAAGCCGCACGTTCTCCGCTATTGGGAACAGGAGTTCCCGAACCTCAAGCCCGTGAAACGGCGCGGCAACCGCCGCTATTACCAGCGCCACGACGTGCTGATGATCCGGCAGATCCGCTCGCTCCTGTACGACCAGGGCTTCACGATCACGGGCGCGCGCCAGCGGCTCGAAGGCTCGCAGGGCCGCATGGAAGTCTCGATCTCGAACCAGATCGTGCGCCAGGTGCGGCAGGAACTCGAGGAAGTGCTGACGATCCTGCGGCGCTGAGACCACGCGGCGGGCGCCATGGCCCGCTCTGATACAATTTCCACGTTCGCAACACGAATGCCGCAGTCGGGGCGTAGCGCAGCCTGGTAGCGCATCTGCCTGGGGGGCAGGGGGTCGTGGGTTCAAATCCCGCCGCCCCGACCATTAGCGGAATTCGTGCGATCGTCCCTGATCGCTGTTGGGCTGGCGTCGCGACGAACGGGTGCGCATCGCGTGCGATGGCAGTCCAGAAGCGGCCGTCCGTGGCCGCGGTCTTGGAAAAGCATCCGGCGCCTCCGCGGCGCCGGTTTCGTCTGGAGCCGCCAGAGATGTCCGTCGCACGCCGCACGCTGTACCCGGAGATCGAGCCGTTCGACGCGGGCTTCCTGCAGGTTTCCGCGCTTCATCGCGTCTACTACGAGCAGTGCGGGAACCCGCGCGGCAAGCCGGTGGTGTTCCTGCACGGCGGCCCCGGCGCCGGCTGCAACAGCAAGTCGCGGCGCTTCTTCGATCCCGCACGCTACCGGATCGTGCTGTTCGATCAGCGCGGCTGCGGCCGCTCGACGCCGCATGCCGAGCTCGCCGACAACACGACCTGGCATCTCGTCGCCGACATCGAGACGATCCGCGCGCATCTCGGCATCGAGCGCTGGCAGGTGTTCGGCGGCTCGTGGGGCTCGACGCTCGCGCTCGCATATGCCGAGACGCATCCCGAGCGCGTGACCGAGCTCGTGCTGCGCGGCATCTTCATGCTGCGCCGCTGGGAGCTCGAATGGTTCTACCAGAAGGGCTGCGATGCGATCTTCCCGGATGCGTGGGAGGAATATCTGAAGCCGATCCCCGAGGTCGAGCGCGCCGACCTCATGAGCGCGTACCACCGCCGGCTGACGGGTCCGGATCCCGCGACGCGTCTTGCCGCGGCGCGCGCGTGGTCGATCTGGGAAGGCGCTACGAGCTTTCTGTTCCAGGATCCCGCGCACATCGCCTCGAGCGGCGAGGACCAGTTTGCGCTCGCGTTCGCGCGCATCGAGTGCCAC
>DAISJF010000588.1:0-1538 GCA_036821625.1 Rhodanobacteraceae bacterium | reverse complement strand
GTGCGGACGGATCACCTCGCGACCCCAGCCGAGTCGGCGACCGACGAGGAACGCGCCGACGAGCCCGGCGACGCCGGCATTGATGTGCACGACGGTGCCGCCGGCGAAATCGAGCGCGCCCATCTGCCAGATGAAGCCGGCGCTCGCGTTCAGCGCATCGACCCTGGATGCATCGGCGTACGCATCCGGGCCCGGCCAGTACCAGACCATGTGCGCAATCGGCAGATAGCTGAAAGTGAACCAGATCACGATGAATATCAGCACCGCGGAGAAACGGATGCGCTCGACGATCGAACCCAGAACGAGGCAGCACGTGATTGCGGCGAACGTCGCCTGGAATCCGACGAACACGATCTCGTAGATCGGCGTGCCTTTCGAGAACGTCGAGGCGAGCGACCATTCGCCCTTGAACGCATCGCCGATGCCGGCGAGGAACAGACGGCTCGCGCCGCCGAAGAATGCGTTGCCCTCGGTGAACGCGATGCTGTAGCCGTAGAAGCACCACAGCACCGTGACCAGCGAGAACACCACGAACACCTGCATCAGCACCGACAGCATGTTCTTGCTGCGCACGAGCCCGCCGTAAAACAGCGCGAGCGCCGGCACCGACATCAGCAGCACGAGCGCGGTCGAGGTCAGCATCCACGCGGTGTCGCCCTTGTTCGGCACCGGCGCGGCGCCGAACGCGATGGCGGGCGCCGCGCAGGACGCGGCGAGCACGGAGCGGAGTAGGCGTCTCGCAGTCATCGGCTTTTACAGCGCGTCGTCGCCGATCTCGCCGGTGCGGATGCGCACGGCGTGATCGAGCGGTGTGACGAAGATCTTGCCGTCGCCGACCTTGTCGGTGCGCGCCGACTCGACGATCGCGTCGATGACGACGTCGACGCGCGCATCGGGCACGGCCGTCTCGATGCGTATCTTCGGCACGAAGTCGACGACGTATTCGGCGCCGCGATAGAGCTCGGTGTGGCCTTTCTGGCGCCCGTACCCCTTCACCTCGGTGACGGTGATGCCGGTGACGCCGGCCTGCGAGAGCGCGTCGCGGACGTCGTCGAGCTTGAATGGGCGGATGATCGCGGTGATCAGTTTCATGCGATTTCTCCTGTCAGGCCGTCGCGTGGCGTCCGGCGCGAAGCGTTGCGGTCAGCGACCGTGCTGCGCGCCGCGCGCGGGGCCCCGTTTTCGGTTCGCGTATCTCGTCTGCAGCTTCGTGTCCCTCGCCCCTTGCCCTCTCCCGCGAGCGGGAGAGGGGGAGTGATCGTCGCGCTTTCGCGCGACAGGTTTTCTTTTCCTAGATGGCGTAATACATCTGGTACTCGAGCGGATGCGTCGCCGCGCGGAAACGCGTGACCTCCTGCATCTTGAGATCGATGTAGCCGTCGATGAAGTCATCGGAGAACACGCCGCCGGCCTTGAGGAACGCGCGATCCTTGTCCAGCGCTTCGAGCGCCTGGTCGAGCGAATGGCAGACGGTCGGAATGTTCTTCTCTTCTTCGGGCGGCAGGTCGTAGAGATCCTTGTCGCTCGGCGCGCCCGGA
>DAISJF010000587.1:0-1538 GCA_036821625.1 Rhodanobacteraceae bacterium | reverse complement strand
GTCGCCAATGCGCTCGCGCGGCGGTCCAGCTCGGCGTAGCTCAACTCCTCTCGACCCGATTCGCCGTCGAAGCTGAGCGCGACCGCGTGCGGCGTCTCGGCGACGCGATGCGCAAACGCTTCATGGAGCGTCGAATGTCCTGTGTCGAATTGCGCGATCGGTCCGTCACCGATCAAGAGCGAACGTTCGGCATCGCTCAGCACCGACAGCGCAGAAAGCGGCGTCGACGGATTCGCGGCGGCGGCGGCGAGCAGTGCGCGATATTGCGCGAGCCAGCGGCGAACCGTCGCAGCATCGAACAGATCGGCGTTGTAGTCGCATTCGAGCACGATGCTTTCGCCGTCGTCGATCGCATTGATGCCGAGCTCGAAGTTGTAGAACGCCTTCGGCGCATCGATGCCGGCGACCTCGACTGCGCCGAAATCGAACGGGCTGCCGAGCTTGTCGATGTTGAACACGATCGAGACCAGCGGCGTGCGGCTCGGATCGCGCGGCAGCCGGAGCTTCTGTACCAGCGTGCCGAAGGTCAGGCGCGGGTGTGCCTGCGCGTCGAGGAATGACTTGCGCGCCTCGCGCAGATGCTCGGCGAAAGAGTGATTCGGATCGACGCGGCAGCGCAGCGGGATCGTGTTGACGCCGTGTGCGACGAGATGGCCGTTCTCCTGCAGCGCCTGGCTCGCCATCGGCACGCCGACGATCAGATCCTCGGCGGATGCGAGCTGCGCGACCAACACTTCGAACGCGGCCAGCAGCGCGACGAAAAGCGTCGCACCCTGCTGCGCTGCGGCTGAGCGCACGGTCTGATACAGCGTCTTGTCGATTGCAAGGATCTCGCGTCCGGCGCGAAACGTCTTGAACGCGGGGCGCTGCCGATCGAGCGGCAGCTCGAACATCGGCACGCCGGCGGCGTACTGCGCGGCCCAGAATTCGAGCGCGCTTTCCATCTCCGCGGCAACCGCCGGCGTTTGCTGTTCCGCGACGAAGTCGCGATACGACGCCGCCGACGGCAACGTGGGCTGGATGCCGAAGCGATCCGCCGCGTAGCTCTTCGCAAGATCGCTGAAGATCACGGCCGAGGACCAGCCGTCGACGATCACGTGATGCGCCGTGAACACGAAGACATGCCGGTCCGGCGCTTCGCGGACGAGCAGCGCGCGCCAGAGCGGCGAGCGACCGAGATCGAACGGCGTGCGCGTTTCAAGCTCGACGAGGCGCGCAATCTGCGCCTCGCGCTCGTGCGATTCGTGCGCAGCGAGATCGAGCAGCGGCAATTCCACCGCAATGTCGTCCAGCACGCGCTGGCTCTCGTTCTCGATGTCGATCACAACGCGCAGCGCCTCGTGCCGGCGCACGACCTCGACCAGCGCACGTCGCAGCGATTCGGCGGCGAGCGGGCCGTGGAGCCGGATCACGAAGCACTGGTTGTACGAGCAGTTCGCCTCGTCGCCCATCAGCGTCGCCGCGCACATCTCGCGCTGCGGCTCGGTCAGCGCAAACGGCGCGTTCTCCGCGGCAAACGGATCGAAATCGACCGGCGT
>DAISJF010000586.1:0-1540 GCA_036821625.1 Rhodanobacteraceae bacterium | reverse complement strand
GGCCGCCTTCGCGCGCTTTCTTCGCGAACGATGCGATCGCCTTCTCGATCTCGGCGAAGCTCATCGACTGCGCGTCGCGCAGCACCGGCGTCACCAGGCCCTTGTCGGTCGAGACCGCGACCGATATGTCCTGATAGCCGTGATAGATGACCTCGTTGCCGTCGACCGACGCATTGACGATCGGATGGCGCTTGAGCGCCTCGCACGCGGCCTTGACGAAGAAGCTCATGAAGCCGAGCTTGATGCCGTTCGCCTTCTCGAACGACTCGCCGAGCTCCTTGCGCAGCGCGACGACCTTGGCGAGGTTGATCTCGTTGAACGAGGTCAGCATCGCGATCGAGTTCTTCGACTGCATCAACCGCTCGGCGATCTTCGCGCGCATGCGCGTCATCGCGACGCGTTCTTCCGGACGCGGGCCGGTCGGCGCGGGCTTCGCGCTCGGCGTTGCGGCGGGTGCCGGACTGCGCATGTAGTTGACGAGATCTTCCTTCGTCACGCGGCCGTCGCGGCCGGTCGGGGCGACCTGCGACGGATCGAGCTTGTTTTCGGTTGCGACACGACGGCCTGCCGGGGAGAGATCTTCGGCGGCTTTCGGCGGCGCCGACGCCTGGGCCGGGGCGGGTGCGGCCGTCTGCTTCGGCGGTGGCGCAGGTGTTGCTGCCGGCGCCGCCTTCGCAGAAGTCGCCGCGGCGGCGCCCTCGTCGATGACCGCCAGGAGTTGCTGGCTCGTCACCGTGGCGCCGGTGTCCTGCTTGATCTCCTTGAGCACGCCGTCGGCCGGCGCGGGCACCTCGAGCACGACCTTGTCGGTCTCCAGATCGACCAGGTTCTCGTCGCGCTTGACCGCATCGCCCGGCTTCTTGTGCCAGCTCGCGATCGTCGCGTCGGAGACGGATTCCGGCAGCACCGGCACCTTGACTTCGATGGTCATATCGGTCCCTTTGTCAAACGCTCAGCGCGCCATGACGCGCAGAGTCGCAGATGTCGTCATCCGGATGGTGCGGATGGCGAGCGTGAGTTTGTACCGTGTTCTTCATTCCGCCGCATAGTCCGTCCCCGCCGGCGCCACCAGCGCCTGCTGGACCAGCGCCGCCTGCTCGGCGGCGTGCGTGCTGAGGTGCCCGCACGCGGGCGCGGGCGAGCGCACGCGGCCGGCGTAGCTCAGCGACTGCTTGGGCGAAATGCACGCCTGAAGATGATGCATGATCTGGTACCACGCGCCCTGGTTCATCGGCTCTTCCTGGCACCAGACGACTTCCTTCGCGCCGAACTTCGCGATTTCGGCGCCGACCTCGGTGCGCGGGAACGGATACAGCTGCTCGACGCGCACGATCGCGACGTCGTCGACCTTGCGCTTGCCGGCATCGTCGACGAGGTCGTAATAGACCTTGCCCGAGCACAGCACGACGCGGCGAACCTTCTTCGCGTTCTTCGCGGTCGTGTCAGGAATGACGAGCTGGAAGCCGCCGCCGGCGAGGTCATCCAGCGTCGACACCGCGAGCTTGTGCCGCAGCAGCGACTTCGGCGTCATCACGATCAG
>DAISJF010000585.1:0-1546 GCA_036821625.1 Rhodanobacteraceae bacterium | reverse complement strand
TGTTCCCGATCTCGAGCTATTCGGGCTCGGCCGCGCTCGAGTACGTGAACTATCGTCTCGGCGAGCCGCCGTTCGATGAACGTGAGTGTCGCTCGCGCGGCATGAGCTACGGCGCGCCGCTGCGCGTCACGGTGCGGCTGGTCATCTACGACCGCGAGTCGTCGAACAAGGCGATCAAGTACGTCAAGGAGCAGGAAGTCTACATGGGCGAGCTGCCGCTCATGACCGACACCGGCACCTTCATCGTCAACGGCACCGAGCGCGTCATCGTCTCGCAGCTGCATCGTTCGCCGGGCGTGTTCTTCGATCACGACCGCGGCAAGACGCATTCTTCGGGCAAGCTCTTGTACAGCGCGCGCGTGATTCCTTACCGCGGCTCGTGGCTCGATTTCGAGTTCGATCCGAAAGACGCGCTGTTCACGCGCATCGACCGTCGCCGCAAGCTGCCGGTGACGGTGCTGCTGCGCGCGCTCGGCTATTCGAACGAGGAGATGCTCGACATCTTCTTCGAGAAGAACGTGTTCCATCTCGGCAAGAAGGATTCGGCCGAGCTCGACCTCGTCGCCGAGCGCCTGCGCGGCGAAACGTTCAACTTTGACCTGCGCGTCGGCGACAAGGTCGTCGTCGAGGCCGGCAAGCGCATCACGGCGCGTCACGTGCGCTCGCTGCAGGAAGCGAAGATCCGCTCGCTCGAGGTGCCGGACGAATATCTGCTCGGCCGCATCCTCGCGCACGACGTCGTCGACAAGAAGACCGGCGAAGTGCTGGCTTCGGCCAACGACGAGATCAACGAAGCGCACCTCGAGTCGTTCCGCAAGGCCGGCGTCGACAAGGTTGCGACGCTGTGGGTCAACGATCTCGACCGCGGTCCGTACATCTCGCAGACGCTGCGCATCGATCCGACCAAGACGCCGCTCGAGGCGCTGGTCGAGATCTACCGCATGATGCGTCCGGGCGAGCCGCCGACGAAAGAGGCGGCGCAGAACCTGTTCCAGAACCTGTTCTTCTCGGCCGAGCGCTACGATCTCGATCGCGTCGGTCGCATGAAGTTCAACCGTCGCGTCGGCCGCAAGGACGACAAGGGTCCGGGCATCCTGTACGACCGCAAGTATTTCGGCGAACGCAACGACGAGACGTCGAAGGCGCTGGTCAAGGAGTTCGGCGACGGCTCCGACATCCTCGACGTGCTGAAGGTGCTGATCGAGATCCGCAACGGTCGCGGCACGGTCGACGACATCGACCATCTCGGCAACCGTCGCGTGCGTTCGGTCGGCGAAATGGCCGAGAACGTGTTCCGCATCGGTCTCGTGCGCGTCGAGCGCGCGGTCAAGGAGCGCCTGTCGCTCGCCGAGGCGGAAGGCCTGACGCCGCAGGATCTGATCAACGCCAAACCCGTTGCGGCGGCCGTCAAGGAATTCTTCGGCTCCTCGCAGCTCTCGCAGTTCATGGATCAGAACAATCCGCTCAGCGAAGTCACGCACAAGCGTCGCGTGTCCGCGCTCGGTCCGGGCGCCCTCACGCGCGAGCGCGCGGGCTTCGAAGTGCG
>DAISJF010000584.1:0-1554 GCA_036821625.1 Rhodanobacteraceae bacterium | reverse complement strand
CGCTTCGGCGGCACCGGCCTCGGCACCACGATCGCGAAGGCGCTGACCGAGCTCCTCGGCGGCACCATCGGTTTCGAGAGCCGCGAAGGCGAAGGCTCGCATTTCTGGGCCGAAGTGCCGTTTGCGGTCGCGCTGGGCGCCGAGGCCGATGCGGCGGCGCAGGCAGGGAAGGCACCGGAGCTCGTTCACGCCGGCGACAACAACGTCATCGCGTTCGACGATCCGTTCGTGCGCCACCGCGCGCGCGTTCGTCCGCTGCGTCTGCTCGTCGCCGACGATCAGCCCGCGAATCTCACCGTTCTTTGCCGCCTGCTCGAGAAGGCCGGTCACCACGCACAGACCGTCGACAGCGGCGAAGACGTGCTGATGGCGATCGAGGACGGCCATTTCGACGGTGTCATCATCGATCTGCACATGCCGGGCGTGAGCGGTCTCGACGTGCTCAAGCAGGTGCGCGTGATGGAAGCCGGCGCGCAGCAGCTGACGCCGTTCATCGTGCTGAGCGCGGACGCGACGGCCTCGACCGTGCGCGCCTGCGAGCAGGCCGGTGCGCGCGCGTTCCTGACCAAGCCCATCGCGGTGAACCGCTTGCTCGATGCGCTGGCCGACATCGCGCTCGGCTCGTCGGAAACGCCGATCAAGACCGCGCAGATCGTCGCCGAGGCCGAAGCGGCCGAGACGATCATCTCGCGCAACGTGCTCGAGGAGCTGCAGGAACTGCAGCTCGGCAACGATTTCATGGGCCTGTTCCTCGACGAATGTCTGCGCGATGCGCTGAAGAGCATCGGCGAGCTCGAACGCACCGGCTCGTCCGCGCAGTGGGACATGTTCCGCGATCATTGCCACGCGCTGAAGGGCGTCGCCGGCAACATGGGCGCGGTGCGCCTGGCCGGTGCGGCGTCGGAAACGATGCGGCTGGGGAACTGGCAGCTGGCGCGCGAGTGGCGTCAGCGGATCCGGGGCTTGCGCGAGCAGCTCGAAGTCGCGCGCAATGCGCTCAAGTCGGCTTCGGCGTCTCAGAGCGCCGAACGCGGGCCGGATCGCATCAGCTGATCGGCCCGCGCTGGCGGTATTGCGGAGGGGGTTTCCGTTAAAGCAATCAGACCGCGGCCGCGGAAACGCGCGAAAACGCGGGTTCCTGCGCAGGCACGTTCTCGATGACGGCCGGCCGACGCTGCTGGGCGCGGACCAGACGCTCCATCGTGCGCAGCGACTTCTCGCCGAGTTGGAGCGCGGTGTCGACCCATACTTCGGTGACCTGCATCAACTCGGCAAGCGTGACCGGCTTGCACACCTGGCGCACGCGATTCATCGCCGAGCGCGCGTGAGCGATGCGCTGGTTGCGCCGGATCAGCTCGTGCACGGCCTGCACGCCTTCGCCCTTCGGCACGAGTATGTCGATCACACCCATCCGGTGCAGATCTTCGCTCGAGTAGATCGTGCCGTTCAGCATCATCTCTTCGGCGAGGCGCGGACTGACGCGCTGGCACAGGAACGAATACGCGCCCATGCCCGGGAAGAGATCGAACAGCACTTCGGGGAAGCCCATGCCGA
>DAISJF010000583.1:0-1561 GCA_036821625.1 Rhodanobacteraceae bacterium | reverse complement strand
AGATCGTGTCGGTGAAGCAGGCGATGTGCTGGATGCCTTCGCCGTGATACTCGTCAAGGTACTCGTTGATCTGCGATTTCGGATCGGACGATTCGTTGAGCGGAATGCGCACGAGCCCGTCCGGCGCGGTCATCGCCTTCGAGACGAGGCCGGTCTTGACGCCCTTGATGTCGAAATAGCGGATCTCGCGGAAGTTGAACAGCCGCTGGTAATAATCGGCCCACTTCGCCATGTTGCCGAAGTAGAGGTTGTGCGTGAGGTGGTCGATGAACGTGAGCCCGAAGCCCGTCGGATGGCGATCGACGCCCGGCACGTACTCGTACTCGCGCTCGTAGATCTCGCCCCGCTCGCCGTAGCGGTCGACCAGATACAGCATGCAGCCGCCGATGCCCTTGATCACGGGCGTGTCGACCGCCTTGGTGTTCTCCTTTTCGCCGATCGCCTCGCCGCCGTTCTTGAGCGCCTGCTCGCGCACCCACTCGGCCGGCTTGCGGAAGCGGATCGCGAAACCGCTCGCGCACGGACCGTGCTTCGCGGCGAACTCGGCAGCGAACGATCCGGGCTCTTCGTTGATAAGGAAGTTGCACGCGCCCTGGCGATACAGCGTGATCTTCTTCGCGCGATGGCGCGCGACCGCGGAGAAACCGAGCCGCACAAACAGCGCATGCAGCGCACGCGGATCCGGCGCGGCGAACTCGACGAACTCGAAGCCGTCGACGCCCATCGGATTCTCGAACGTGGTGACCTCTATGCCGAGATTGGGCTGGGCGTTCATGGTGTATGTTCTCCGTGCTCGTGGCTCTGGCGGCGTTGCGGGATCGGCGTTGCGCCATCCGGCGGCGATGGACGGCCGCCTCCAACTCCTTTATAGTTTCAACTGAAACCATTTGCAAGGCAAGTCCGCGACGTGGTCGATCGTACTCCTCTAGAGCTCGAGCGCTTCCTGCCCTACCGCCTGTCGATCCTGTCGAACCGGATGAGCCAGGCGATCGCGCGCGAGTACCAGCAGCGTTTTCATCTTTCGATGACGGAATGGCGCGTCATGGCCGTGCTCGCGCGCTTCAACGGCGACGGGCTGTCGGCGCGCGAAGTCGCCGAGCGCACCGCGATGGACAAGGTCGCGGTCAGCCGCGCGCTCGCGCGCCTCACCAGCGCGGGCCGCGTCAGCCGTTCGACGCACAACGGCGACAAGCGCCGCTCCGTGCTGCGCCTGACTGCGAAAGGCTGGAAGATCCACGACACCGTCGCGCCGCGTGCGCGCGCGCATGAGCGCGAGATGCTGGGTCAGCTGACGGCCGACGAGCGGCGCGTACTGACGCAAGTCCTCGACAAGCTCGCGCCGGTGGAGTGACCAACATCCCCCTCTCCCGCTTGCGGGAGAGGGCTGGGGTGAGGGTTCTTTACGTGAAGCGCTTCGGCGTTTCGGTCTTCAAGATCGAACCAAGCCCGCCCTCACCCTGACCCTCTCCCGCAAGCGGGAGAGGGGAGCAACGCGTTGGGCTATCTGACCCCGTGCATCAGCCGATTGATCAACGGCGCAATCAGGAACAGAAACACGCCG
>DAISJF010000582.1:0-1562 GCA_036821625.1 Rhodanobacteraceae bacterium | reverse complement strand
GGCGATCACGTGGTTGTTGGTCAGCACGTAACCGTCGCCGGTGAAGATCACGCCCGAGCCGAGGTTCTGCTGCAGCCGGCGCGTCGGTCGTCCCTGCACGATGCCGAGCAGGCGCATCGTCAGCGAATCGCGCAGCTCCTGTCGCGGCAGATACGTCGTGATCTTGTTCGCATAGATGTTGACGACCGCCGGCGAGGCGCGGGACACGGCTTCGGCGTACGAGACCGGTCCGAGGGTGCGGTCGGTCGTCGCAGCGGCGCGGACCGCATGCGCGGGCTCGGCGAATCCGCCACGCAGACGCATCACGATGTTCGGCGCGAACACGCTCAGCAGAAACGCAGCGGCAAGACCGATCACCGCACAGCGTGCGATGAATGCAAGGATGCGGAGCGTCGCGGGAGACATCGAGTTTGCAGGGCAGGCGTCGGCAGGGACACGGCGTTGCGACCGCCACTTTGATTGTGCGGTGCGGAGGCGTTCGTTAAACTAACACGATTTTGAGGCCCGCCCCAGGCGCGCGGCGCGTCGCACGAGCGTCTCGCGGCCTCCGCGTGCGCGTCACGCGGCACGCGTGGGAGAGGCTCTTGTTGAAGATCGCGGCCAGGACGGCCGCGTTGTTCTTGGCGATCAGGGAGGATCGCACGAGTACCGGAGTGCGCTGGATGGCGAACGAGGCGGTAGTGGACAAGGGGCGTCGGCGGTTCCTCACCGCGACGACATCGGTGGTCGGCGGGGCCGGCGTCGTGGTCGCGGCGATTCCCTTCATCAAGTCGTGGGAGCCGAGCGCCGCGGCGAAGTCCGCGGGCGCGCCGGTCGAAGCCGACATCGGCAAGATCGAACCGGGCCAGATGGTCAAGTTCCAGTGGCGCGGACTGCCGGTGTTCGTCGTCAACCGCACCAAGGCCCAGCTCGACGCGCTGGCCAGCGTCGATTCGCTGCTCAAGGATCCGAAGTCCGAGAACACGGACCAGCAGCCGAAATACGCCGAAAACGAATATCGGTCGATCAAGCCCGAGTGGCTGGTCGTCGTCGGCATCTGCACGCACCTGGGCTGCGTGCCGGAGTTCTTCGGCGAGATCAAGCCCGAACCGTTCGATCCGAACTGGAAGGGCGGCTTCTACTGTCCGTGCCACAAGTCGCGCTACGACATGTCCGGCCGCGTCTACGACGGCGTGCCTGCGCCGGCCAATCTCGCGGTGCCGCCGTACAAGTTCCTCGCCGACACGCGGATCCAGATCGGCGTGAATCCGGAAGGAGCCGCGTGATGGGCACGACATACGTCCGCCTGCATCCGAGAAACAAGGTGCTCGGCTGGATCGAGGACCGCCTGCCGTGGCTCTCGTTCCTGTCCGCGCACACGACCGGCTACTACGCGCCGAAGAACTTCAACCTCTGGTACTACTTCGGTTCGCTCGCGCTGGTCGTGCTGGTCAACCAGATCGTGACCGGCATCTTCCTGACGATGTTCTACAAGGCCAACGCGGCCGAAGCATTCGCGTCGGTCGAGTACATCATGCGCGACGTCGAGTGGGGCTGGCTGATCCGCTACATGCACTCGACCG
>DAISJF010000581.1:0-1570 GCA_036821625.1 Rhodanobacteraceae bacterium | reverse complement strand
GTTGCCCGAACGCTGCACGGCGGCCGCGGCTGCTTCGAGCTCGCTCCGGCCGTCGGCAGTGCGGTGCTGGAGCCGCAGCACGTTGCCGAGGTGCGCGCGCGTGAGGTTCAGCCACTGCGACGTCGGTGCGTCGTGCTTCTCCTGTATCGCCAGCGCGGCGCGCAGCGAGGCTTCCGCTTCCGGATAATGGCCTTCGAGTGCGAGACAGACGCCGAGATGCATCAGCGGATTGGCGGCCTCGGCCGCATCGTCGGCGCCCTTGATTTTCTTCCAGAGCGCGAGCACTTCGCGGAAATCGGCTTCGGCCTCGGTGAGCTGGCCGAGCTCGCGGCGATCGATCGCGACGTTGACCAGCGCATAGGCCAGCACGTCGGGACGGTCGGCGGTCGATCGCTGCCGCGCGATCTCGACGAGGCGCAGCCGCTGCGGCAACGCCTCGGCGAATTTTCCCTGCTGTTCGAGCACGCGCAGCAGATTCGAGCGGACGCTGCGCGCACCTTCGGTGTCCGAGCCATAGAGCGCATCGGCGATCTCGGACGCTTCGCGCAGCGTGCGCTCCGCACCGGCGAGGTCGCCGCTGTGCAGCAGCATCAGGCCGTAGTCGTTGAGTGCGCGGCTGACGGCACCGTGCAGGTTGCCGTACAGCGCGCGCCAGGCGGCAACGGACCGTTCGAACGCAGGTGCCGCTTCCTGGTATCGCGACAACTCATCGAGCGTTACGCCAAGCGTCTGCCAGTCGTCGGCGGTGGACTCGCTGACCTCGCCGTAGCGCGCCTGATCGGCCGCGAGCGTCTCGCGCAAAGGAGCCTCCGCGAGCTTCGCGTCGCCGCGCCAGACGAGCAGCCCGTTCATCAGGTGGCGCGCATCCGATGCCTCTCTCGTGCCGGCCTCGCCTGCGCTCTCGGCGAGCTTCAGCGCGAGGCTCGCATGCTCGTACGCGGGCGCGAACGCATGCTTGTCGGTTTCGAGGTAGCCGAGCTCGACGAGGCTGCGGGCCCTGATCTCGCCCGGCACGCGAGGATCGGCGCTCGTTTCGATCGCCTTGTGCAGGAGCGCATCGGCGCGCTCGAAGTCGCCGATGTTCCGATACAGACTGCCGAGCAGCGCGGCGAGATCGGTTTGAACCGCCGGCTGGTCGCGGAAGCTGCCCTGCATCTGCTGTGCGCCCTTGTCGAGCAACTGATGGGCCGTGACCGGCTGACCCTTGTTCTCGTCCGGCGAGATCTCCGCGAAAGTTTGTGCGAGGAAGCGGCGCACCGCCTCCGCGCGTTGCGCCTGATCTCGCGCGAGTCGCGCCTGACCGAGGCTCACGGCCGCGGCGACGAGGCTGACGACGATCACGCCGAGCACGGCGGCCAGGGCGAGGCGGTTGCGCAGCGCGAACTTCTGCAAGCGGTACCACGCGCTGTCGCCGCGAGCGGCGATCGGGCGTCCTTCGAGGTATCGACGGATGTCGTCCGCGAGCGCATCCGCCGTCGCGTAGCGGCGCGACGGCTCGAACGCGAGCGCCTTCAGCGCGATGCGATCGAGATCGCCGCGCAGCGCACGCCGTGTCGTGGCGCCTCCGCTG
>DAISJF010000580.1:0-1571 GCA_036821625.1 Rhodanobacteraceae bacterium | reverse complement strand
GCGCATCGCGGCGACGGCCTTGTCCGGATGCTTGCCCGCCGCGGTTTCCTGCGACAGCATGACCGCGTCGGTGCCGTCGATGACCGCGTTCGCGACATCGAGCACCTCGGCCCGCGTCGGAATCGGCGATTCGACCATCGACTGCATCATCTGCGTCGCGGTGATGACGACGCGGTTCTGCGCGAGCGCCTCGCGAATGATCTTCTTCTGCAGGCCCGGCAGCTCCGCATCGCCGATTTCGACGCCGAGATCGCCGCGTGCGACCATCACCGCGTCGGATGCATCGACGATCGCGGTCAGATTCTCGATCGCTTCGGCGCGCTCGATCTTCGCGACGAGCGCGGCGGTGCCGCCGGCCGCTTTCAGCAGCGCGCGGGCCTGTTCGATGTCGTCGGCCGTCTTCACGAACGACACGGCGAGGAAATCCGCCTCGAGCTCTGCGCTCAGCACGATGTCGGCGCGATCCTTGTCCGACAGCGCCGCGACGGTGAGACCGCCGCCGAGCCGGTTGATCCCTTTGCGGTCGGACAACCGCCCGCCGACGAGCACGCTGCAGCGCACCTCGCGGTCGGCGACCTCGACGACTTCGAGCGAGACCAGCCCATCGTCGAGCAGCAGCACGTCGCCCGGCTTCACGTCGCGCCAGAGATCGTGATAGCTGACGCCGACGCGCGTCGCGTCGCCGGCCGGCGCGCCTTCGCGGCAATCGAGCGTGAACGCCTGATGCGGCTCGAGCTGCACCGGTCCGGAAGCGAAGCGCTCGATGCGGATCTTCGGGCCTTGCAGATCGGCCAGCACGCCGACTTCGCGGCCGAGCTCCGCCGCGGCCTTGCGCACCGCGAGGGCGCGCTGCTTGTGGTCGGCCGGCTCGCCGTGCGACAGGTTGAGCCGCACGATGTCGACGCCTTCGATGAGCAGGCGCTCGAGCATGCCCGGCGCATCGGTGGCCGGGCCGAGCGTGGCGATGATCTTCGTGCGGCGCAGCTGCAAAGCCATCCTGCGAGTCCGTTGCGCGTCAGTCGGTAAACTTAGCATACGGCCGGGAGCCGACTCATGACCGACGCGACTGAAAAGCGGATGCTGCCGCTGCAAAGCTCGCCGAACCGATCGCGGCTCTGGCTGATCCTGCTCGCATTCATTCTACCCGCCGCCATCATCGGCGCGAGTCTCGCCCTCGCGCCTTCGCACCACGTGTCGAAGGTGCCCGCGCTGCTCGCCGGCGGACTTGCGCTCGCTGTCTGTGCACTCACGACGCTGTGGATCCTGCGCATGCTCCGTCGCATCGCGGTGGCGCTCGATCGCGATGCGCTCCATGTCGACACCGGCATCGTCGCTCGGCGTTTTCCGCTGTCGTCACTGCGCGCGGGCGGGCTGCGTCTCGTGAGCCTTACGGAGCACGTCGAGCTCAAGCCCGTCGTGCGCACCTGGGGCATCGGCATGCCGGGCCTTGCATCGGGCTGGTTCCGGCTGCGCAATGGCGCGAAGGCGTTGTGCATCCTGACCGGACGCGAGCACGTCAGCGCGTTGCGCACGGACGACGGCGTCTGGATCCTGCTCTCGCTCGCGGATCC
>DAISJF010000579.1:0-1574 GCA_036821625.1 Rhodanobacteraceae bacterium | reverse complement strand
GCCAACGCGTCGACGAACCAGAACCCGGCGTTGTGCCGGGTTCTCATGTGCTCGGCGCCCGGATTGCCGAGGCCGACGATCAGGCGCAATGCGGCCATCGGTTCGATCGCGCGCACCGCCGCCGTCGATGCCGGCGGCGCGCGACGAAGCTCCGTTGCTTACTTCTTCTCTTCCTTCTTCGCCGGAGCGGCGCCCGCTGCCGGTGCGGGAGCGCCGGGAGCCGCCGGCGTTGCCGCCGCGCCTGCCGCCGGTGCTGCCGCTGCGGGAGCCACAGCCGCCTCGCCTTCCGCGACGACCGGTACTTCCTCGATCTCTTCCTTGATCTCCTTGGCCACCGCGATCGCGTGGTCGTGCTCCTTGCCGAGGCGCAGCTCCGGAATCTCGACACCCGGCGGCAGCTTTAGCTCGGACATGTGCACGATGTCGCCGAGATCGATGGAGCCGAGGTCGACCTCGAGGTACTCGGGCAGATCCTTCGGCAGACACGAGATCTCGACGTCATTGAGCTCGTGCGTGATGACGACGCCGGACTTCTTGCCGGCCGGCGACTTCTCCTGATTCAGGAAGTGCAGCGGCACGCGCACGCGGATCGCCTCGTTCTCGTTGACGCGCTGGAAATCGAGGTGCAGCACGAGCTGCTTGAACGGATGGCGCTGCATGTCGCGCAGAAGCACCTTCTGCACGTCGCCGCCAAGACTCAGATCGAGGATCGACGAGTAGAACCACTCGTTCTGGCTCGCAAGCCAGACGTCCCGGTGCTCGACCTGGATCGAGACCGGCTTCAGATCGCCGCCGTAAACGACGGCAGGAACGAAACCCGCGCGACGCAGGCGGCGGCTCGCACCCTTGCCCTCGTCATCGCGCTTTTGCACGTTGATGTTGTGTGTGGTTGCCATTTGAGTATTGCCTTTGCTTCGGTAAGGCCGCCTTGCGGAGGCCGGATCCTTCCCCGCGACCAGGGAAGGCGTGTTGCCCGGCGATCGTGCCGGAATCTCTCACCCCGTCATCCCGGCGAAAGCCGGGATCCACTTATGCTTTTGTCCTGACGGCTCAAGATCAAAATGGATTCCGGCTTTCGCCGGAATGACGTCGTAGTTGCCGGCGGCGCTTGGGCCGACGGAAACCTCAATCCACGTACAACGAACTAACCGACTCCCCATACGCAATGCGCCGAATCGTCTCGGCCAGCAGTTCCGCCACCGACAGCTGGCGGATCTTGCTGCATTGTTTCGCGGCGTCCGACAACGGAATCGTGTCGGTCACCACCAGCTCGTCCAGCGCCGATCCGGTCAGGTTCTGGATCGCCGGTCCGGACAGCACCGGATGCGTGCAGTACGCGACCACCTTGCGCGCACCGTTCTTCTTCAGCGCCGCGGCCGCCGCGCACAGCGTGCCGGCCGTATCGACGATGTCGTCGACGAGCACGCAGACCTTGTCGCGCACCTCGCCGATGATGTTCATCACCGTCGCCTCGTTCGCGCGCGGGCGGCGCTTGTCGATGATCGCGAGGTCCGCGTCGTCGAGCCGCTTGGCCAGCGCTCTCGCCCTGACGACGCCGCCGACATCCGGCGAGA
>DAISJF010000578.1:0-1586 GCA_036821625.1 Rhodanobacteraceae bacterium | reverse complement strand
GGTACCCCGACGCGTAGCGCAACGCGGGAACCATCGTCATGACCACGCGCGGTTCCGTGCGCACCGACGCCGCGCGGTCGGTTGAGCCGCCCATCAGCGCGATCGGTTCGGCGAGACGCAGCTCGGTCGCATCGCGCGGAATGAAGCGCGTGTCGGCGAAGGCACTGCGCGCAACGCTCTGCACGCGCTCGCTCGCAACGCGTTCCTTCGGCGTTCCGGCCGCGACGAGCTCGGCGAGGTTCGGAATCAAGTGTGCATCGCCGGTGGTCGTGTCGGCGAACGCGCGCACACGATCGTGCTCGTCCCTCTGGCTCGCATCGCGTGCGACGTAGGTCTTCTTCTCGAGCGCCAGCGCGGGCAGCTTGCCGGCGCCGAGCTTCTCGTTGAGAAAATCGACCGGCGCCTGCGTCGCCGCGAGCTTGTAGACATCCATCTGCGGCGGCGGCGCCGGAACCTCCGCAGTGAAGCGGATCGATGGCGGTGGCGGCGGCGGATTCTTGACCGGGCCGCAAGCGGCCGAGATCAAGACGAGAAGCAGCGTCGCCGCGCGCATCGGCAACGTCCGAACTGAGAATCTCCTGGAAATGATCGTGCTCACCGGAATCCCTCCCTAGGCTGGCGATACGATCCTGTCTGTCCTTCGCACGCTCGGGCGCTCTCGGCGCTGCGGCGTGCTCGATGCCGATTCCCGTGCGGAAGTTCGCGCGGTTCGGCGACGGATCGGAGCAGGACTACGCTAGCGCGATCGTGGGTGCACGGCTGTCGGCGTGCGGAGACCTTGGATGTAGGAAATCGCCTCGCGAAATGCGGGAACGTGTTTCTACACGTTTGGCTTCGTCGGGCGGATCAGGGAACCCTTGGAAGGGTGTTCCACGCAGCCCTCACCCTGCCCTCTCCCGCAAGCGGGAGAGGGGAAAGGATCGTTACTTCGATGCGGTGCCCGCACGCAACAACGCAGACCGTTCCGGCAGCTTCACCGGCACGCCGTTCGCATTGCAACTCCCGAGCTTGCACAGCTCCCCGCGGATCGCATCGTCGTTCTGCGCGATCACGTGGAACAGCGCGTTTTCCTCCATCGATCCATGCACGGCCTCGGACCCGGGACCGCTCGCGAACACGGCGACGTCTTCGCCCGCATGCGTCTCGGACCGGAGCGGCATCATCGATTCCTGCTCGTACGCCGGCGATTCGGTGTCGACGTTCTCGAGGTTCGGCCGGCCGCGCGTCGCGGGCGAGTACGCGTCTGGCGAGTGCGGATACGTCTTCGCGCCTTCGGGCTGGCGATCGGAGGCGCCGGCATAGCCCGGACCGTTGGCGTAGCTCAGCGTCGCGTACGGAAGACCGCTCGCGTCGCGCGCGAGGACCTCGCTCGGCGGACCCTCGCCGCTCGAGCCGCGCACCTTGCCGAGAATCGGATTGCCGCGATTGGCGTAGCCGGCCATCACCAGCGTGTGGCTGTGGTCGGCAGTAACGAGAATGAGCGTGTCGTCGGCCGACGTCATTTCGGTGGCGACTTTTATCGCATTGGCGAACTGGATCGTCTCGGTCAGCGCGCGATACGCGTTGCCGGCGTGGTGAGCGTGATC
>DAISJF010000577.1:0-1592 GCA_036821625.1 Rhodanobacteraceae bacterium | reverse complement strand
CGATCAGCAGCGTGAACACGGGCAGCCGCGCCGAGCAGGTCATCAGCGGCGCGACGAGGATCGTCGTCATGCGATCGCGCGGGTCCTGGATGCTGCGCGTCGCCATGATGCCCGGGATCGCGCACGCAAAGCTCGACAGCAGCGGGATGAACGAGCGGCCGGTGAGACCCGCGGCGAGCATCATGCGATCGAGCAGGAACGCCGCGCGCGGCAGATAGCCCGATTCCTCGAGCGAGAGGATGAACAGGAACAGGATCAGGATCTGCGGCAGAAACACCAGCACGGCGCCGAGGCCCGCGAACACGCCGCTGACGACGAGGCTGCGCAACGCGCCGTCCGGCAGGACGCTGCCGACGCCCGCTCCGAGTGCGGCGACACCGGCGCCGATCGCATCCTGCAACGGCTTCGCCCACGAAAATACCGCCTGGAAGATCAGGAACATCACCACCGCAAGCACGGCGAGCCCGAGCACCGGGTGCAGCACGATCCGATCGATCGCGTCGTCGGCTGCGGCCGTGCGACGCGGCACGCGGACGGTTTCGGCGAGCAGCGCGCGCGTTTCTTCGTGCAGATCGGCATGCTGCTCGCGCACGGGCGCGAGCGCTGGCACGTCGCGATCGAGCTGCTCGATCAGCGCCGCGGTTCCGCCGCGACGCACCGCGATCGTGCCGACCACCGGAATACCGAGGCGCCGCTGCAAGAGCGCGGCATCGATGCGGATGCCGCGCCGCTCGGCCGCATCCATCATGTTGAGCGCGAGCACGATCGGAAGGCCGAGGCGCTTGAGCTCGAGCACGAAACGCAGATGCAGGCGCAGATTGGTCGCGTCGGCGACGCAGACGATCAGATCCGGCACCGGCTCGCCGGGATAGCGCCCGTAGCAGACGTCGCGCGTGATCGCCTCGTCCGGGCTCGCTGCCGCCAGGCTGTACGCGCCCGGCAAATCGAGCACGCGCACGGTGCGCCCCGAAGGCGCCGTGTAGAACCCCTCCTTGCGCTCGATCGTGACGCCGGCGTAGTTGGCGACCTTCTGCCGCGTGCCGGTCAACTGATTGAACAGCGCCGTCTTGCCGCTGTTCGGGTTGCCGACGATCGCGATGCGCAGGGCGGCCGCGGACGCGTTCACGCGAGCTCCTCCGGAATCACCTGCACACGGGCGGCTTCCGCGCGCCGCAGCGCGAAGCGCGTAAACCCGATCTGCACCAGCAGCGGATCCCCGCCGATCGGCCCCTGCGCGACGATCCGGACCGGCTCGCCTCGCACGAATCCCAGCTCACGCAGTCGCGATGAGATCGGGTCGTTCAGGTTCACGTCTTCGACTTCCTGGATCACTGCCGCCGTGCCTTTGGCAAGTTCGGAAAGCCGCACTGGGAAAGCACGCGCGAATAAGAATGGTTCGCATTATAGCCGGATACGGTCCGGGGTGCTTGTTTTTGTTCGGGGATGCGCTTGGCGCTGCCGATAGGCGGTCGGCGGGCGGGCCGCCCTCACCTGCTACGTCATTCCGGCGAAGGCCGGAATCCAGCTTTGGGCTTTCGTCTTTGCCCGAGGGGCGGGCTTTGGCTTTTGTCTTTGTCGGAGTGGCGGTTTTG
>DAISJF010000576.1:0-1592 GCA_036821625.1 Rhodanobacteraceae bacterium | reverse complement strand
GCGCTGATCCTGTCCGGATCGATGGATGGGCTCGCGCCGAACCGCGCGAGCCTGATGCTCCAGCTGCCCGAAGCCGTGCGCGCCGCCGAGCAGCACGCGCGTGATGCCGAAGCCGGCCAGAACGACATGTTCGGCGCGCCGATCGCCGGCGTGTCCACCATCGCCGCAGCGCCGGCGCTGACCGTCGCGGAATGGCCGATCGAGCGCAAGCTGGCAGGCGAGCGCGAGACGCTCGGCCATTACCTTTCCGGCCATCCGACGGACAGCTGGAAATCGCTCATCGCGCGCGTCGCGACGTCGCCGATCGGCGAGATCGACCAGCACTACCGGCCGCCCGCTCCGACCGAGCGGCGCGGGCGCTTTTCCGATCAGACCTACACGATCGCGGGTCAGGTCATCGCGATCCGCAAGCGCGGCGACGCGATGGCGTTCGTGCAGGTCGAGGACTGGTCGGGCCGCATCGAGGTCGGCCTGTTCCGCGAAGCCTGGATCGAATACGGGCCGCTCTTGACGCGCGACGCGATCCTGGTCTTCGAAGGCGGGCTGAGTCTCGATGAATTTTCCGGCAACTACCAGCTGCGCGTGAACTCGGTTGCGACGATCGAGTCGGCCTGCGAACGTCGGGCCCGCGTGCTGCGCGTGCGTCTCAACGGCGTGCACGCCGATTTCATCGCAAGGCTGCAGCACGCGCTCGCCGCACACCGCGGCGGCACGACGACGGTGCGCCTGAGCTTTCGCAATGCGACGGGCCAGGCCGAGATCGAGCTCGGTGCGGAATGGCGCGTGCGCGCCGCGCCCGACCTTGCGCGCGCGGTCGCTGCGATCGACGGCGTGCTCGAAGCCGAATACCTGTTCGGCGCCGGGACCGCCGCCTCGGGCTGAGGCCCGACCCGCGCCTCGCGCAAGCCGTTATACTCCCGGCCTTTGCGCGCCCTGTGCGGCGCGAACGTCGTCGAATGAACCCGAATTTCCTCGATTTCGAGCAGCCGATCGCCGAACTGGACGCGAAGATCCAGGAGCTCCGGCTGGCCAGCCATGGGCAGGCGTTCAATATCGAGGACGAGATCGCCACGCTGCAGGACAAGCTCAAGGCCAAGACGGCCGAGATCTTCCGCAACCTGACGCCGTGGCAGATCGCGCAGCTCGCGCGGCATCCGGCGCGGCCGTACACGCTCGACTATGTCGGCGTGATGTGCGAGGAATTCCATGAGCTCGCCGGCGATCGCGCGTTCGCCGACGACGCTGCGATCGTCGGCGGCCTCGCGCGCATCAACGGCCGCAGCGTCGTCGTCGTCGGCCACCAGAAAGGCCGCGACACGAAATCGAAGATCAAGCGCAACTTCGGCATGCCGCGGCCGGAAGGTTATCGCAAGGCGCTGCGGCTGATGCAGCTCGCCGAGCGATTCGGGCTGCCGATCCTCACGTTCATCGACACTGCCGGCGCCTGGCCGGGTGTCGACGCCGAGGCGCGTGGCCAGAGCGAGGCGATCGCGCGCAATCTGCTCGAGATGAGCCGGCTCAAGGTGCCGATCGTCTGCACCGTGATCGGCGAAGGCGGCTCCGGCGGCGCGCTCGCGATCGGCGTCGGCGAC
>DAISJF010000575.1:0-1596 GCA_036821625.1 Rhodanobacteraceae bacterium | reverse complement strand
ATCTCGCCGGCGATCCCGGACCGATGCAGGGCGTCATCAACGGACCCGACGAGGCATGGAAAGTCGTGCGCCAGCGCTACAAGGAAGGCGCGGATCTGATCAAGATCATGCCCTCGGGCGGCGTGCTCGACGAAAGCGCGAGCGCCGACAACTCGCAGCTCACGATCGACGAGATCAAGGCTGTCGTCGCCGCCGCGCACGACTACGGGTTCACCGTTGCCGCGCACGCGCACGGCGCTGAAGCGATCCGGCGCGCCGTGATCGGCGGCGTCGATTCGATCGAGCACGGAACGTTCATGGACGACGCCGACATGAAGCTGATGAAGGAGCACGGCACCTGGTACGTGCCGACGATCATCGCCGGCAAGTACGTCGAGGAAAAAGCCAGCGTGCCGGGCTACTACCCGCCGCAGGTTGCGGCGAAAGCGAAAATGGTCGGACCGATCATCCAGGCCACCGCGGGCAAGGCGTACAAGGCCGGCGTCAAGATCGCGTTCGGCACCGATGCCTCGGTCTATCCGCACGGGCAGAACGCGAAGGAATTCGAATACATGGTCGGGGCCGGCATGCCGACCACGTTCGTGCTGCAGGCAGCGACGACGCATGCGGCCGAGCTCTTGAAGAAATCCAAGGATCTCGGCACCGTCGAGCCCGGCAAATTCGCCGACGTGATCGCGGTTGCCGGCAATCCGCTCGATGACATCAAGCTGATGCAGAAGGTCGCCTTCGTCATGAAGAACGGCGTCGTCTACAAGCAGGACGGCAGGCCGATGACGCCGGTGGCGAAGGCCGATCCGCCGCCGGCGATCGCGCAGGACGACGAACTGCTGGGCTACTGATCGCTCGATGCCGGCCCGACCGCAACGGCGGCGTGCCGGCTCCTTGGTTTCATGGGCCGCCGGCACAATCTGGGGAGAATCACCGGAGCACAGGCATGTCGCCCGATACGCCCGCGACAATTCTCGACGTCACCCAGGCCAACTTCGAGGCCGAGGTCATCAACGCCTCGTTCGATCGGCCCGTGCTCGTCGATTTCTGGGCGACGTGGTGCGGTCCGTGCAAGACGCTCGGACCGCTGATCGAAAAAATCGTCGGCGAATACAACGGCGCCGTCCGCCTTGCCAAAGTCGACTGCGACAAGGAGCAGCAGCTCGCCGCGATGTTCGGCGTGCGCAGCATTCCGACCGTCGTGCTCGTGCGCGAAGGCCAGCTCGTCGATGGTTTCACCGGCGCTCTGCCGGAAAGCGCGCTGCGGGAATTCCTCGCGCGTCACGTGCAACCGGGCGATACGACTCCTTCCGACGAAGCGGCCGATACGCTCGCCGAGGCCAGGCCGATCGAAACGCCGGAGCAGGCCATCGCGCGCATCCAGCAGGAGATCGCCGCGCAGCCGGACAGGGCCGATCTCAAGCTCGACCTCGCGCTCGCACAGATGCGCGCAGGCAACGCGACGGCGGCCGAAGCCGAGCTCGACTCGCTGCCGGCGAACCTCGCCGCGGACGATCGAGCGGGCCGACTGCGCGGCCAGCTCGACTTCGCGCGTGCCCTGAAAGATGCGCCCTCGGCGGCAGAGCTCGAGCAGCGTCGTCAGGTCCA
>DAISJF010000574.1:0-1605 GCA_036821625.1 Rhodanobacteraceae bacterium | reverse complement strand
ACCGCCGAGATCGATCTTCAACAACTCGCTCCGGGCGATCGGCTGCGCGTCGGGCTCCTGGTCACGCCCGAAGCGGCCGGCGCGCTGGTGCCGAGCCTGATCCTGCAGCCGCTGATCGAGAACGCCATCAAGTTCGCGATCTCGCGTCGCGAGGAAGGAGGCCGCATCGAGCTGGTCGCGCGCGCCGCCGACGACGACGTGCTCGAGATCACGCTGCGTGACGACGGACCGGGAAGCACGGACTACTCGTCGAAGGGCGGCGGGCACGGGGTCGGCATCGCCAACACGCGCGAACGCCTGCGCGTGCTCTACGGGGAACGGCAGAGCTTTACCATCCGCACATGCGAACCGCACGGAACTCTGGTAACGCTACGCCTGCCGCTGGAGCGGCTTGCCGCCGAGGACGTCCCCGATGCGCATGCGTACGCTGATCGTTGATGACGAGCCGCTGGCCAGACGCGGTCTGGCGCTGCGCCTCGCGCCTTATGCCGACGTCGAAATCGTCGCGGAAGCCGGCAACGGCCGCGAAGCGTTTTTCGCGATTTCCGAGCATCAGCCGGATCTGATGTTCCTCGACGTGCAGATGCCGGGCGTCGACGGATTCGAGCTGCTGCGCGCGGTGCCGGCGGCGCAGATGCCGCTGACCGTATTCGTGACCGCGTACGACCAGTACGCACTGAAGGCGTTCGAGTCCAACGCGCTCGACTACCTGCTCAAGCCGGTCGAGGAAGAGCGCCTCGTCATCGCGCTCGATCGCGTGCGCCACGAGCTGGCCACGCGAGACGCAGACGATCATCGCGCGCGCCTGCTGCGCCTCCTCGGCACGATCTCGGGCCGCCCCGACCTCACGCTGGACGAAGCGCTCGCCGATGCCGACCGCAACAGCGGACGCCCCAACGACGATCGGCTCGCGATCAAGGATTCGGGCCGCATCCTGCGCGTGCCGCTCGACGACATCCTGTGGATCGACGCGGCCGGCGATTACATGTGCGTACACACCCCCGCGGACACGCACGTGCTGCGCGCGACGATGCGCGAGCTCGAAGGCCGGCTGGATCCGCGCCGGTTCCAGCGCATCCATCGCTCCACGATCGTCAACGTCGCACGCGTGCGCGAGCTGCGCTCGCACCTCAACGGCGAGTATTTCCTGATTCTCGATTCGGGACAGCAGCTGAAGCTGTCGCGCAGCTACAAGGACAAGGTACGGCTGCTGCACTAGTCCTCGGGTTCGAATCGAAGCTGAACTGCTTCGCCGATCGACGAAACGTTCGCATGGCGTTCGCGCCTAGTCTCGCGCCAACGCCCATGCCGACTCATCGTCCTGCCTTGCGGGCGTGCGAACGCCCCGACTCTCCGGTTCCGCGAGCGCTGCGAGCAGCGTGGCGCGCGCTGCTCGCCGGCGCGAAACGGATCGCGCTCGGCTTCGCGGGACTCGGCGCCGCGGCCGCGTGTGCGGCCGACGACGGGCTCATGAAGGACGTCACCTTCGACGACTACTCGGCCGCCGCGCGCAGCGCCGAGCTCGCGCGCCGCCTGTTCACGCCGCTCACGTATCTGCGGATCGCGCCGCATCTCGGCGAGGCGCGAGCACAGCCGCTCGATCTC
>DAISJF010000573.1:0-1606 GCA_036821625.1 Rhodanobacteraceae bacterium | reverse complement strand
GCGAGGAGGTCGCGCGCACTTTCGCCGGCCGCTCCGCCGAGCTCGCCGACGCTCTCTCGCAGCACGCCGAGCGCATGAACGCGCTCTTGTCGGAAAAGAGCGGCGGCGTCATCGGCGCCATCGCCGACAAGGGCAAGGAATTCGCCGAGCAGATCAACAGCGCCGCCGAGCAGGCGGTGCGCGCCATCGACGAGAAGGGCCTCGCCTTCTCGCGCGCGGTGCTCGACAACAGCGGCGAGATCGCGCGGCTCATCAACAATGCCGGCGAAACCGCGGCCGGCGCGGTGGCGCAGAGCATGCGCGACCTGCACCGCTCCGCGCTCGAAGCGATCGACACCTCGCATACGACCGTCACCGGCACGGTCAAGGAGCTGGTCGAGACGCACAACATGGTGCGCGCCGACACCACGGCGCTGTTCGAGCGGCTGCGCGAAGCCAACATCATGCTGCAGGAGGTGCTGTCCGGCTCGCACGCCAACATGAGCGCGCTGGAGAACACGCTGATGCTGCGCGTCTCCGAGTTCGTTTCCGCCATGAACGAGGTCACCTCCTCCACCGGCGAGGCGACTTCGCGCGTGGAGACGACCGTCACCAACTTCCGCGAGACCACCTCGCGCGTGGTCGGCGACCTGACCCAGCTTGCCAGCCAGTTCGACGTGCACGGGCGCGAGCTCGGCGAGGCGATCGCGCTGATCGACCGCAGCAACGAGCGCACCGAGCAGTCGATCACCGAGCGCCGCGCCCAGCTCGAGCAGCTCGTCGCCGGCCTCGACAATCGCGCGCGCGAGATCGAGGAGCGGCTCACCCGCTTCTCCGGCCTGCTCGACGAGTCGCTCGAAGCGGCGGCGACGCGCGCGCGCGAGGTCGCCCGCGTCGTTTCCGAATCGAGCGCCGACAGCATGCGCGCCATCGGCGAGCAGTACGAGCGCGTGCGCGAGAACGCCGAGGACGAGCGCCGCCGCACCGCCGAGGCGATGCGCACGATCTTCGCGGAAACCTCCGGCGAAACCGGCAACCTGTTCCGCGAGGCGAACGAGCGCTTCGCCGAGGTGATGAGCGGCATGAAGCGCATGGCCGAGGAGATGCGGCACGAACTGGAATCGACGCGCGAGGAGCTGCGCCGCGGCATTTTCGACCTGCCGCAGGAGACCGCCGAGAGCGCCGCGCAGATGCGCCGCGTCATCGTCGACCAGATCGAGGCGCTGGCGGAATTGAACCGCATCGTCGCGCGGCACGGCCGCTCGCTCGACGCGGTCGAGCCGTTGCGCCGTTCCGCCGGCCGCGACGAACCGGCGCCGGTCACGCGCAGCGAACCCGCGCGCGATCCGTCAATCTCGCGCAACGGCGGCACGCGGCCGGAAGCGGGCCCCGGCTCGCCGCAGCGGCGCAACGACACCGCCACCTCGAGCATGTCGGCCGAGAGCCGCGGCTGGCTCACCGACCTGCTGAGCCGCGCCTCGCGCGAGGAAGAGGACGGCACGCGCGAGCTTGCGCGCGAGCCGGCGCGGGGCGAGGAGCGCACGCCGCGGCATTCGATCGAGTCGCTCGACTCGCTCTCGGTCGACATCGCCCGCATGATCGATCACGAGGCCGCCGCCGACCTGTG
>DAISJF010000572.1:0-1612 GCA_036821625.1 Rhodanobacteraceae bacterium | reverse complement strand
CCTGGGCCGAGAACAACCGCATCGAGCAGATCGCGCGCGGCCGGCTCGGCATGGTTTCGCCGAATCCGGCCGAAACGGTGGTGATCCGCCGATGAAGCGCGTCAAGCCCGCCAACATCCGCGCGCGGCTCTACGCCGTCGTGATGCTGCTCGTGCTGACGTCGAGCGCGCTGATCGTGCGCGCGGTCGATCTTCAGGTCGTGCGCAAGGATTTCTACCAGGAGCAGGGCGATCAGCGTTTTCTGCGCGACATCCCGATCGCGGTTTCGCGCGGCACGATTTTCGATCGCAACGGCGAGCCGCTCGCCGTGTCGACGCCGGTCGAATCGATCTGGGCGAATCCGACCGACGTGCTCGCGAACAGCGACCGCCTGCCCGCGCTCGCCAAGGCGCTGGGTCTGGACGAGGACGATCTCAAGCAGAAGCTCGTGCAGCGCTCGGACAAGGAATTCGTCTATCTCAAGCGCCACCTGAATCCGGACGATGCCAAGGCAATCCTCGATCTGGAGATTCCCGGCATCGCGAGCGAGCGCGAATTCCGCCGTTACTACCCGAACGGCGAAGTGATGGCGCACGTGCTCGGCTTCACCAACATCGACGATCGCGGACAGGAAGGCCTCGAGCTCGCGTTCGACGACTGGCTCGCCGGCAAGCCCGGCATGAAGCGCGTGATCCGCGATCTGCACGGCCAGGTCGTCGAGAACGTCGAGCTGTTGCGCGAAGCGCAGCCGGGGCGCGATCTCGTGCTGTCGCTGGACCGGCGCATCCAGTACCTCGCGTACCGCGAGCTCAAGGCCGCGCTGGCCGAGCATCACGCGTCGTCGGGGTCGATGGTGATCCTCGACGTGCCGACCGGCGAAGTGCTGGCGATGGTCAACGCGCCGTCGTTCAATCCGAACTCGCGGAACGGCGTCGATCCGTCGCTGCGGCGCAACCGCTCGGTGACCGATGTCGTCGAGCCCGGCTCGACGATCAAGGCGTTCACGATCTCGGCCGCGCTCGAGAGCGGCAAGTGGAAGCCGCACACGCCCGTCGACACGACGCCCGGCACGCTCACGCTCGCCGACGGCCGCGTGATCCGCGACGTGCACAACAAGGGCCTGCTCGACGTGACCGGCGTGATCACGCATTCGAGCAACGTCGGCGCGGCCAAGATCGGTCTCACGCTGACGCGCGATCACATGTACGACGTCGACCATCGCTTCGGTTTCGGCGAGGTCACGGGCTCGGGATTTCCGGGCGAGTCGCCGGGACTCCTGCCGTTCGCGAAGAGCTGGGGCCCGGTCGAGCAGGCGACCATCGCGTACGGCTACGGCCTCAACGTGACGCCGCTGCAGCTCGCGAACGGATACGCCGCGATCGCGAACGGCGGTCGTCTGCGCGCGCCGACGTTCGTCAAGGGCGCGCAGAATCCGGATACCGCGGTCATCGATCCGGAAATCGCGGCGAGCATCCGGCGCATGCTGGAAACGGTCGTGACGCCGGAAGGCTCCGGGCTCAAGGCCGCGATCACGAACTATCGCGTCGCCGGCAAGACCGGCACTTCACGCGCCGCGGCGGCGGGCGGCTACGACAACCGGCACATTTCGCTGTTCGTCGGCATGGTGCCGGCG
>DAISJF010000571.1:0-1615 GCA_036821625.1 Rhodanobacteraceae bacterium | reverse complement strand
GCACTATGTCGACGTGCCGATCCTGATCGACGTCTTCTACCTCGAGATCCTGATCGGGCTTGGTGCGGGAGCAGCGCGGTTGTGCGGTCTTCCCCATGCAAACGACGTTCGCGGATATCTGCGGCTCGCGCTCGCCGGCATCGTGCTGTGGAGTCTGGGCGCGTGGACGCTGTCTGCGTTCGGTTTCGGCTCGCTGAAAGCATTGCGGATGTTCACGGTGCTGCTCGCGGTGCCGGCCTTTGCCGCACGGCAGACGCCGTTCGCGTTGTTTCTCTGGCGCCGCTTCTCGACGCTCGAAGGCACGCAACGCGCCGCGGTCGCCGCGCTCGGCGCATGGTTCCTGTGCCTGGCCGCGCGCACCAATGTCGTGAGCGGGTTCGATGCGTGGTGGTACGGCCTGCGCGGCGAGTTCGTGCTGGTCGCGGGCGGCTCCGTCTTCAAGTCGCTGGGGCTGGTCGCACCGGTCCACTACTACCCGAAGCTGTACGAGCTGATGCTGATACCGGTCAGCGCGATGCACGACACGAGCGTGATCGAGGGCATCTCGATCCTGATGCTGGTCCTGTTTGCCGCGACCTGCATGGAGCTTCTGAAGGAATTCGGCCTCGGCTTCCGCACGCGCCTGCTGCTGACGGCGCTGTGCGTGACCGTGCCCGCGATCGCAAATTCCGCGCTCTCGCCGAAACCCGACGTGTTCATGGCCTGGGTGCTGTTGCTCGCGTGCCTCGAAGCGCTGCCGCTGGCGCGCGAAGGTTCGATGACTTCGGCGCGATGGATGCTGGTCCCGTTCGCGCTCGCGTTCGCGAGCAAGCTGAGCGCGCCACCCTTCATCTTCGCGCTGCTGCTCGGGACGCTCGTCATGTGGCTCCGTAACGGTCGTCCTCGGCGACGCGAGGCCGGGCCCGAGCGTCGATTCGCCAGCGCGATCGCGCTCGGCGCGCTTGCCGTCGCCGCGCTCGTCACCGCGCGCACGTGGCTGCTCGCCGGCGTTCCGCTGGTCGGACCGGAGCCGTTGATCGATCTGTTCGCGATGCTCGGCATGCCACTGAAACCGCCCGTCGGCCTGCTGCTCGGAGGGCCACCGGTCGACTGGCACGGCCTCCCCGCACTGCTCGCCGATCAGCTGTTCCGCCCGCAGCGTCTCGCGCACATGGTGATCACCTGGATCGGCAATGTCTGGCTGTATCTGTTCGTGCTCGCGCTGCTGGCGCGTCTTCTCGCCGGACCGCCACCGGAGGGACGGCCGCGCGTGCCGATCGCATGGTCGCTGCTGCTGCTGGTAGCGCTCGTCCTGCTCGTGACGTTCCGCACGATCACGCGCGGCGGCGACGGCAACTACTTCGTATTGCCGATCGCGCTGGCGATCCTGATCGGAGGCTACGTCGCGCTCGAACGTCTGCCGCGCGGCATGCCGACGCGCCTGCTGCTCGCGACGCTGCCGCTGTTCGTCGTGTTCCAGGCCAGCTACAGCTTCGTCAGCGCGGGCTGGGCGACCGGAACGCGCGCGTTCGATTTCGACTTCAGGTCCGACACCAGCCGAGGCAGCGCGGGACTCGTCAGCAGCTCCGGGCTCCGACGGCGCGGATTGCCACTCGGGATCACGCTCAACTTTTCG
>DAISJF010000570.1:0-1621 GCA_036821625.1 Rhodanobacteraceae bacterium | reverse complement strand
GCCGGAGCGCGGTCGATCGCTCGATCCGCGAGCGCCGCGCGGTCTATCTCTCGGACCGGCGCGACCGCGACTCGCTCAAGGACAAGGCCAGCATCGTCGCGCGCGGCATCCGCGCGCTGGTCAGCTTTCCGCTGCTCGACGAGAGCCGCCTCCTCGGCGTCGCGTATGCCGACACCGACGACGAAGCGAAGATCTTCTCCGAGCTCGACGCCGATCTCTTGAAGGCGTTCGCCGAGCGCGCGTCGGCGGCGCTGACCGCGATCGAGATCGACGCGAAGCTCAGCAACATGGAATCGTTCTACGGCTCGCGCCCGCCGCCGTCGTTCCGCGCCGGCGACGTGCCGGTCTGGAGCGACGCGGCTGCTGACGCCAAGGGCCTCGGCGGATGACCGCCGGCCGCACGATCGCTCCGCACTATTCCGGCAACGCTACCGTCACCGGCATGCTGACGATGGCCGAGCTCCGGCCCGGCGACGTCGTCGCGGACCGCTTCCGCATCGTGCGCCTGCTCGGCATGGGCGGCATGGGCGTCGTCTACCACGCGCACGACACCGAGCTCGATGTCGACGTCGCCTTGAAGCTGCTGCGCCCGGAGCTCGCGAGCCGTCCGGATGCATTCGAGCGCTTCCGCCAGGAACTGCTGCTCGCGCGCCAGGTGTCGAGCCCGCACGTCGTGCGCATCCACGATCTCGTGCGCCACGGCGAAGTGTGGCTGATCAGCATGGACTTCGTGCCGGGCCAGTCGCTCGAGCGCATGCTCGACGGCAAGGGTCAGCTGCCGCCCGAGGATGCGATCCGGATCACGCGCCAGCTCGCGCTCGGACTCTCCGCCGCGCACCAGCGCGGTGTCGTGCATCGCGACCTCAAACCGGCCAACGTATTGATCAGCGAAGACGGAGAGGCGCGCATCACCGACTTCGGCGTCGCGCGTTCGGCGGGTTCGACCGGCATCACGGTCTCGGGTGTGATCATCGGCACGCCGGAATATCTTTCGCCCGAGCAGGCGCGCGCGGATCCGGTCGATGGCCGCAGCGACCTCTACGCGCTCGGCCTGATCTTCTTCGAGATGCTCACGGGCACGCTGCCGTTCCGCGGCGGCACGCCCGCGGAAATGCTCGCGCAGCGCATCGTGCGCGATCCGCCGCCGCCGGATTCGCTCAAGCCCGACCTCCCCGGCTTCGCCGTGCGCCTGTGCACGCGCCTGCTCGAGCTGAAACCGTCGCGCCGTTTTCAAAGCGCGGACGATGTCGTGCGCGCGATCGACCAGCGCCGTGTTCCGCGCGCCAAACTCACGGCGCGACCGCCGGTGCTATCCGCGGCAGCTCTGATCGTGCTCATGACGATCGGGGCTCTGGTGCTCTGGCGGCGCGAGTCGCTTTCGCCGCCGATCCCGACGGCTGCGGTCGTTTCGAGTGCGGACATCGCGCCGATGCCGTTCGTCGCGAGCGGCGGCAACGCAGCGGATGCCGATCTCGCGGCCGGGATCCGCGAGCTCATCGCAACGGCGCTGACCGGATCGCGGAGCACCAACAGCGAAGACACTCGAAGGGTCGACCGCGCGCTGAAGGAGCTCGGATACGACGCGGACGCGGCGCGGCGACAGCGCGCGCGCGTGGTCCAG
>DAISJF010000569.1:0-1624 GCA_036821625.1 Rhodanobacteraceae bacterium | reverse complement strand
GCATGCCGAGCTCGCGCGACGGCTCGGTGCGGATTTGCCGGTGTTCTCGTTTCCGGGCCGCGCCGAATGTCCCGACGACATCTTTCCGAACAACGTGTTCGCGACCGCGCCGGGACGTCTCATCGTCGGACGCATGCGCCAAGCGGTGCGACGCCGCGAAGCCGAGCGCGCCGACATCCGCGGCTTCTTCCGCGACACGCTCGGCTATCGGGTCGTCGACTTTTCCGGCGCGGCGTTCGTCGCCGAGCTCACCGGCGCGCTCGTGATCGACCGCGCCCGCGGCATCGGCTACTGCGGGCTCTCGGAGCGCTGCGATCTCGCCGGCGCGCGCGCGATGCACGAGGCGTTCGGCCTGCGCCTGACCTTCTGCTTCGAGCTGGCCGCGGGCGAGTACCACACGAACGTCGTGCTGACGCTGCTCGCCGGGCGCGGCGCGCTGATCGCCGCCGACGGATTCCGGGATCCGGCCGCGCCGCACGCGATCGCGCGGGCGCTCGGCGGGCATGTCATCTGGCTGACGCAGGCGCAGAAAAACGCTTTCTCCGGCAATGCCATAACCCTGGCCCCCGATCGAGTCTGGATGAGCACACGCGGCGCGGACGCTCTGGATCCGACGCAGAAACGCTCGATTGCACACGCCGGCTTCACATTGAACGACGTCGACCTCAGCGAAATCGAGAAGGCCGGCGGCAGCCTGCGCTGCTGCGTCGCGGAAATATTCTGAACGGCTTGCGGAGCGAGCTCCTCTCCATCCCGAGGGGGATTTACCGGCTCGACCGAAACGCATAGATTGCACCGGCTCGGCGGTCCCCGGATGGAGACCGGCCGATGCTCCGTGCGCGTTGCGGCGCGCCGGATTCCGGTGCGGCTTCGGTGGGCATCGGCAGCGGATTGCCGGATGCGCCACCGCGTGTCGCGAGTTCCTTGTGACTCAGTGGTGGGGAATCATGCGCAAACCGATTACGACGGCCATCCTGGCCGCACTCGTCGGCGCCGGCAGCGTGCTGGCGCCTTCCGATACCGTCGGCGCGGCCAGCCGCGCGCCCGTGAGCAAGTCTTCCACGCAGAAAAGCACGGCCGGCACTTCGCGCGTGCTTCTCGCCCGAGGCACGCTGAACGCGCAGCAGAGCGGAGCAACGCTGCTGCATGATTACGGTGCGTTCGCGTTGTATCGCGTCGACGCGACGGTGCTCGATCAGCTGCAGCGCGCCGGCGCGCTCGCGCAAGGCATCGTTTCCGACGCGATTCCTTTCACGTCGACGACGCTCGACACGAACGGGCCGCCGCCGGCGATCCCGGCCGCGTTCCAGGCCGCGCCGACCGACGGGCCGAGCCTTGCGATCGTCCAGTACATCGGTCCGATCGCACGCGAGTGGATCAGCGCGCTCAAGAGCACGGGCGCGCGCATCGTGCAGTTCATGCCCGAGAACGCGTACATCGTGCAGGCGACGCCGAGCCAGCTTGCCGCGATCTCGAATCTCGCAGAGAGCGGCACCTCGGTGCAGTACGTCGGCGTCTATCAGCCGTACTTCAAGCTGTCGAGCTCGCTCGCCGAGCGCGTGCAGCATGGACTCACGCCCGGCACGCGGTTCGACGTGACGGTACAAGTCGTCAGCGGCGACAA
>DAISJF010000568.1:0-1628 GCA_036821625.1 Rhodanobacteraceae bacterium | reverse complement strand
ACGGCAACGCCATGGTGCTGCGCGCCGGCCTGCCGCTGCAGGACATGGAGTTCGTGCAGTTCCACCCGACCGGCATCTACGGCGCCGGCTGCCTGATCACCGAAGGCGCGCGCGGCGAGGGCGGATATCTCACCAACTCAAAAGGCGAGCGCTTCATGGAGCGCTATGCACCGAACGCAAAGGATCTTGCATCGCGCGACGTCGTCTCGCGCGCGATGACGATCGAGATCCGCGAAGGCCGCGGCGTCGGCGAGCACAAGGACCACATCAATCTCAACCTGCAGCACCTCGGCGCGGACGTGCTGCACGAGAAGCTGCCGGGCATTTCCGAGAGCGCGCGCATCTTCGCCGGCGTCGACGTGACGAAGGAGCCGATCCCGGTCGCTCCGACCGTGCACTACAACATGGGCGGCATCCCGACCAACGTTCACGGCGAAGTCGTGCGGCGGGTCGGAGACGATCCGGAATCGGTCGTGCCGGGCCTTTTTTCGATCGGCGAAGCGGCCTGCGTATCCGTGCATGGCGCGAACCGGCTCGGATCGAATTCGCTGCTCGATCTCGTCGTGTTCGGTCGCGCCGTCGCGCAACGCTGCGCGGCGACGATCCAGCCGGGCCAGCCGCACAAGGAGCTGCCGGCTTCGGCCTGCGACGCGGCGCTCGCGAACCTCGACCGGCTGCGCCACGCGAACGGCTCGATGCCGACCGCGGAGATCCGCCTGAACATGCAGCGCACGATGCAGTCCGACGCGGCCGTGTTCCGCACCGAGGAGACGCTGCGCGAAGGCTGCACGAAGCTCGACAAGATCTTCGCTGCGTTCGAGGACGTGCGCGTCTGCGACCGCTCGCTGATCTGGAACTCGGACCTGATCGAGACGCTCGAGCTGCAGAACCTGCTGTACAACGCCGTAGCGACGATCAACTCGGCCGAGCAGCGCCACGAAAGTCGCGGCGCGCACGCGCGCGAGGATTTTCCGGACCGCGACGATCGGACTTGGTTGAAGCACACGCTGGTCCGTGTCGACGCCAAGGGCCGGTGCGCGTTCGACTTCCGGCCGGTGCACATGCAGCCGATGACGAACGATGTCGAGGCGGTGCCTCCGAAGAAGCGGGTGTATTGAGACGTGAACAGGGAATCGGGAATCAGGAACGGGCAGAGCGCGCTTCAGCGCGTTGCGGCGTTCCTCCCCGCCGGCGATTCCCGATTCTCCATTCCCTATTCCCGGAACTGAACCATGGCCGAGTTCACCCTCCCCAAAAACTCAAAGCTCAGGCCTGGCAGGAAGTTCCCGGCCGGATCCGACGCCAAGGACGTCCGCACGTTCCGCATCTATCGCTGGAACCCCGACGATGCCGAGAACCCGCGCATCGACGAATACGAAGTCGATCTCGCCACCTGCGGTCCGATGGTTCTCGACGCGCTGATCAAGATCAAGAACGAGATCGACGCGACGCTGACCTTCCGCCGCTCGTGCCGCGAGGGCATCTGCGGTTCGTGCGCGATGAACATCGACGGCACGAATACGCTGGCCTGCACGAAGGCGATCGCGGATTGTCCGGCCGGCGACGTGAAGATCTATCCACTACCGCACATGCCCGTGGTCAAGGATCTGGTGCCGGATCTCACGCAC
>DAISJF010000567.1:0-1635 GCA_036821625.1 Rhodanobacteraceae bacterium | reverse complement strand
GCAGAACGATTTCTCGCCGCAATCGCCGCAGCCTTCGCAGACGAGCGCGTTGATGAAGATGCGCTTTTGCGGATCGACCAGCTTGCCGCGCTTGCGGCGGCGGCGTTTTTCGGTCGCGCAGGTCTGGTCGTAGATCAGCACGGAGACGCCCGGGACTTCGCGAAGGCGCTTCTGCACCGCATCGAGCTCGTCGCGATGGATGAACTCGACGCCGACCGGGAAGATTTCAGGTTTGTTCCACTTTTCGATGTCGTCCGACATCACGACGATCGTCTGCACGCCTTCGCTGCGCACCTGGTGCGCGATGTCCGGCACGGTCAGCGTGCCGTCGACCGGCTGGCCGCCGGTCATCGCGACCGCGTCGTTGTAGAGGATCTTGTACGTGATGTTGACCTTCGCCGCGATCGACTGGCGGATTGCGAGCGAACCCGAGTGGAAGTACGTGCCGTCGCCCAAGTTCTGGAAGACGTGCTTCGTTTCGGTAAATGGCGCCTGCCCGCACCAGGTGACGCCCTCGCCGCCCATCTGCGTGAACGTGTCCGTGCGCCGGTCCATCCACGTGACCATGTAGTGGCAGCCGATGCCGCCGAGCGCACGCGAGCCTTCCGGCACCGCGGTCGACGTGTTGTGCGGGCAGCCCGAGCAGTAGTGCGCGGCGCGCGGGAAGTTCGCGCGCGGCATCGCGAGTTCGGCTTCCTTGGCGGCGATCCACTTCAGGCGCTCGTCGATGCGCTCCGAGGTGAAGAAGCGCTTCAGCCGCGCCGCAATGACCTTCGCGATCATCGCCGGCGTCAATTCGCTCGTCGACGGCAGCACCCATTCGCCCGCTTCGTCGTACTTGCCGACGATGCTCGGGCGCGTCGAACCGCCTTGATCCGTCGCGGGCCAGTTGTACATGTGCTCCTTCAGCTGCGACTCGATGAAGGATCGCTTCTCCTCGACGACGACGATGTCCTCGAGCCCGCGCGCGAACTCGCGGATGCCGACGGGTTCCAGCGGCCAGGTCATGCCGACCTTGTAGACGCGCACACCGATGTCGCGCGCCTCCACGGCGCCGATGCCGAGGTATTCGAGCGCCTGCAGCACGTCGAGATAGCTCTTGCCGGTCGTGACGATGCCGAGCCGCGCGCGCGGCGAATCGATCACGACGCGGTCGATGCCGTTCGCGCGCGCGAACGCGATCGCGGCCTGCACCGCGTATTTGTGCAGGCGCATTTCCTGATCGAGCGGCGGATCCGGCCAGCGGATGTTGAGCCCGCCCGGCGGCAATGCGAAATCGGTCGGCACGACGATGTCGAGCTGATGCGGATCGACGAGGACGCTCGCACTCGACTCGACCGTCTCCGCGATCGTCTTGAAACCGACCCAGCGGCCCGTGAACCGCGACATCGCCCAGCCCATGAGGCCCATGTCGAGGATGTCCTGCACGCCGGCCGGATTCAGCACCGGCATCATCGCCGAGACGAACTCGAGCTCCGAGCCGTGCGGCAGCGTCGACGAGCGGCACGCGTGATCGTCCGCCGCGAGCGCGAGCACGCCGCCGTGCTTCGAAGTGCCGGCCGCGTTGCCGTGCTTGAACACGTCGCCGCAGCGATCGACGCCCGGGCCCTTGCCATACCACATCGCGAACACGCC
>DAISJF010000566.1:0-1653 GCA_036821625.1 Rhodanobacteraceae bacterium | reverse complement strand
CTCTGGGGGAAGGACGCGGCGACCGTGCATTTCACGGTCTACGCGATCGCGAGCTTTTCCGGCGGCGAGTTCGACGTCGTCATTCCTTATTCCTATCTCGAGCCGTATCTGCGCTCGGACGCGCCGGTGCTGGGAGAGCGGTAGCGATCGATCCCGTGCCCGACGACGCCGCGGCGCGCACGCCCGGTGATCCGCCTGCGCGCTTCGTGTCCGCTCACGGCGCGAATCCCGTATTGACGTTGTGCCGTCGACGGACTTCCCGTCGGGATTCCCTGCGCCGGCCGACGAAGAGGACGTGCCATGCTGACCTTCATAGCGAACTGGTTCAGGTCTCCCGACCGCGCATCGAGAGCTCCTGCCGCGGTTGCGGCGCCGGATACGTCGATCGCGTACAAGCCGGGGCTCGTCGACGAGCTGCAGGTCGAGCATCGCGAGCTGCTTCACCTCTACAAGGGCCTCGTTGCGGCCCATCAGCGCGGCGATCACGACGCGGCGATTTCGAACCTCAAGCGCTTCACCTACGCGCTCCGCGCACATCTGCTGAAGGAAAACCTGCACCTCTACGTCTACCTCAAGCACGCGCTCCGGCAAGATCAGGAATCGAGTGCCCTGATGGCCAGCATGCGCGTCGAGATGGGCAGGATCGGGCGGGCGCTGAATGATTTCGTGACGCGCTACACCTCGGCGCCGTGGGACCTCGAAGTGCGGCAAAACCTCGGCGGCGAGCTCGGCAAGATCTCCGAAGTGCTGACGGTCCGAATCCAGCAGGAGGAGGACGTCCTCTATCCGCTGTACATGCATCCGAGCAAGTACCGCTGAACGATCGCGCGATGGTCGCGGATCGCAAGGCCGCTTTATCGCGACCGGTGCCGGGAAGGCAAAGCACGCGCGGAGAGCAGCCTTCGTCGGCTGCCAGCACGGACTCGCTTACGGCCTCGGAAATACTGCTCATCCGCGAAAGCTACGACCGCGTGTCCGTCGGCCTGCGCTTCTCGCGGAACTTCTATGAGCGCCTGTTCGCGATCGCACCGGACCTGCGAAAACTCTTCCCGGATGACTTGTCCGCTCAGCTCAGGAAGCTGATGGACATGCTGGCTGCACTCGTGAACCAGCTCGACCAGCCACGCGAGCTCGCTTTGACGCTCGAAGCGCTCGGCGTGAGGCATCACGCCTATGGCGTATCCGGCGCTCACTTCGCGCCGGTGGGCCGCGCGTTGTTGGAAACGCTCGAAAGCGAGTTGGGTCCCGGGTTCGACGAGCCGACCCGCCGCGCCTGGATTGCCCTCTACGGCCTCGCGTCCTCCTGGATGCGGCACGCGTGGCCTGGCGCCTGATCGGCGCGAACGATCAAAGATACGGGAGATCATCATGACGCGCGTTCGATTTGCCGAATTTCTGTTCAGGGCGGCCGTGATTTTCGCATCCTTGCTGGAACCACTGGCGGCTTCGGCCAGGCAACCCTCCCGTCTCCCCGTGCTAAAGAGAACGGCACCGGCGGCCGGCAATGCTCTGGTCCATCCGATCCTGTTCGTCACGCAATATCCCGTGCCGTACGACTTCGGCGCGATCGGCTCCGTGTTCGCCAATCACCGCGGCGACATCCAGGATGCGGGTCGAGGCGGCGATCTCTACATCCTTTATCCGGACGGCAAT
>DAISJF010000565.1:0-1655 GCA_036821625.1 Rhodanobacteraceae bacterium | reverse complement strand
TCCGGAATTGCCGCGGTGACATCGTTGAGGTTGCGCGTGTAGATGCGCACGGTGTCGCGCGACTTGTGGACCTGGATGCGCGCGCCGTCCATCTTCCATTCGAGAGCGGCCTCGCCGCCAAGCTGCCGCAGCGCGTCGGCGGGATCGGCCGCGGTCTGCGCCAGCATCGGCGCGATCGGCGAGAGGATCTCGAGCTGGAAAGTCGCGAGCCCTCGTTCGCCTTCGAGCAGCGCGGCGCGCGCGACTGCGCCCACGTTCTTCGCGTACATCATTGCGCGGCGCACCGAGGTAATCGGCAGCTCCGCAGCGGCCGCGATCGCGTCCGTCATCACGCCGACCAGCGCGCCCTGGCGCAGCTCGCCGACGAGCAGTCGAAAAAGGAATTCGCGCTCGGATTGAGTCGCCTGTGCGAACAGCGCACGCAACGCATCCGCGCGCTGCGCCGTGGCACCGGCGCCGCGCATCGATGCGACATCGCCGAGACGGCGATCGACATCGGCAATCGTCAGCGTCGGCGCCTGCGCCGCTTCGTCCGCCTGAGCGGACCCGAGAACCGCGAAGCCGATGCCGAAGCGGCCCTGCGGCGCGGAACCCGAGAGGTAGAGCGCTCCGGTTTCGATCTCTCCCGCCTCGAGCGCGCGCAACTGCTTCGCGAGCGCGCGCAGCTTGGCGAGACGCGCCGGCGTGTCGCCGACGGTCCGCGAAGTTTCGACGAGATCAAAAAACAGCGTCATTGCGTCGTGCGTGCGCTCGTGCGGGCCTGAAGGGCCAAAACATAGTGTCGGCGACGCGCGGAATCCAGCTCGGGCCGCCGCGAAAGCTGCTATAAATTCACGAGCACCGCTCGGGAAAGCCCTGCGTGGACCAGGTCCTTCGGAGACTCAGGCGACGCAAGATCGTGCCGTGGTCGCCGGACGGTCGGGCGACGACGTTCGTGCCGATCGGGATGAGCGAGCCTGCCGGCCGGAACCTCGGCAGCGGCGCTTTCGTCGTGGAGCGCCGGCCGTGAGCGGCGAGCGCCCCGAGAAGCCGAGCTGGTTCGAAGAGCTCAAGCGTCGCCGGATATTCCGTGCGATGGGCGCGTACTGCGTCGGCGCGTGGGTGCTGCTGCAGATCGCGAACGTGACGTTTCCGCCGCTCGGCCTGCCGGACTGGTGGCAGCGCGCGCTGATCATCGCGCTCGTCGTGCTCGCCGTGCCGGTGATGGTCTTGAGCTGGATCTACGATGTGACCTCGCACGGTATCGTGCGAACGGAACCCGCGCCGCCCGATCCGTCGCCGCAGACGCCGCCGTCGAGCGGTGCGGAAGTGCTCGCCGGGCTCGTGGGCGCGTCGACGCCCGCGCTCGCGAATGTCGCGCCCACGCAAGGTGCGTCCGTCGCGGTCCTGCCGTTCATGGATCTCAGCGCCGAGAAGGACCAGGACTGGTTCTGCGATGGCCTGGCCGAGGAAATCATCGATGCGTTGACCTGCGTGCGCCATTTGCGCGTGTCCTCGCGCACGGCGTCGTTCCGCTATCGCGACGGCAGCGTCGATCCGCGCGAGATCGGCCGGCAGCTGCGTGTCGGCGCGATCCTCGAAGGCAGCGTGCGTCGGGCCGGCGAGCGCGTGCGCATCACGGCGCAGCTCATCGATGCCGCGAACGGCTACCACCT
>DAISJF010000564.1:0-1658 GCA_036821625.1 Rhodanobacteraceae bacterium | reverse complement strand
AGCCCTCTCCCGCAAGCGGGAGAGGGGGAAAAGCGCGCAGCGGGAGTGGAAAAAAACTAGCGGGACTTTGTGAGTGCCTCGTCGAAATACTGCATCGCGCGCGGCGACCCGGACTGCCCGAGCCAGAACAGCGCCTGCTTCTTGACGTCGCGCGGATAGTTGCCCTCGAGCAGCGCGATCAGCGCGTCGTCGCCCGCGTCGCCTTCGATCTGGGACAGCGCGAACACACCCTGTTCGCGCACGGACGCCGACGCATCGCTCGTGATCGCCGCCGCGATGTCGTGCGCGGCGCGCTTGTCGCCCATTTGCGCCATCCAGAACAACGCCTGGCTGCGCACGTGGTCCGACGGATCGCTGCCGGCGATGGCGTGGATGCGTTCATACGGATCGCCCGCGTTCGACTGCGACAGCGCGAAGATCGCGTGCTCGCGCAGCTTCGGATCGCCGTCGGTCGTCGCGTAACGCTCGACGATCGCGGCGCCGTCGGCGCCGCGCGCCTGGCCGAGCCAGAACAGCGCATCCTCGCGCTGCTTGCGATCGTGAGAAGGCTCCGCGCGCGCGGCGAGGAGGCGCGTCGCGGCCGGGTCCGCGTGGTAGGCGATCACGGCGAGCGCATCGTCGTCGTGCCTGGCATCCGGCGCGTCCATCCACTGCGCGAGCAGGCCGATGCTGTCGGCCGGGGCGACGCCGTCGATGCGCCGGATCGTGCTCGAGGCGTGCACGGGGCACGACGCTTCGAACGCGCGCACGTCGTCCATGCGCGCGTGCGCGACGTGCGCGTAGACGGTCAGCGTGCCGGTCGTCGGCGGCTTCGGTGCATCGTTCGTGCTGAAGCCGTGGTTGCGGCCATCCAGATCGCAGCCGATGCGGCCGGACGCATGATCGTCATGGCCGGACCAGCAACACGGATCGCCGGCGCCGGCGACCATCGGTACGTCCCAGGCGACCCAGCCGTCGGCCTGTCCGAGGCGTGATGCGAGCGAGTCGGCGCCGAACGCCGCCGAGTTGCCGAATGCCGCGACGATCGCGAACGCGAGCAGCCGTTTCATTTGCCGTCTCCCTTCTTGTCGAGCTCGCCTTCGATCGCATTGATCGCGGCGTCGTCGTCCATCGTCGTCAGCGTGCGCAGCAGCGCTTTCTTCTCGTCGGTCGTCTTCGCCTGGCGGTAGAGCTGCAGCACGCCGTCCGAATCGCCCGCGACGAGCAATCCCTGCAGCGCCGCGTCGCGCAGCTTCGGCGTATTCGCCTGCGTGTAGAGCTTGACGAGCGCATCGTCCGCGCCGGCGACGCCGAGCGATTGCAACGCATCGACACGAAGATCTTCCGGCAGCTTCGCATCGCCCGCGATCTGCGCAAGCGCGCCCGAATTGCCGGCGACGCCGAGCGCCTGAACAATCTCGCGTCGGTTGTCGGCATCCTGCGTCACGTCGAAGAGCTGCTTCAGCTCATCGGAGCCGTCCATCGCACCGAGCGTCTCGATCGCTTTCTTGCGGACGCTCGGATCGGCCTCGTTCTTCGCGCTCGCGAGCACGAGGTCCTTCCGGTCGGCGACCAGCCAGGCCTCGATGATCTGCCGCTTCTCGTGAGCATCCTTGCTGTTCGCATAGATCTCGCGCAGGCGGTTGATCGCACGATCTTCGCCGCTGACGCCGAGCATG
>DAISJF010000563.1:0-1670 GCA_036821625.1 Rhodanobacteraceae bacterium | reverse complement strand
CTGGACGAAGAGGCCCGCCGCCACGAGCAGGGCGACCGACAACGCGCTCTGGGCGACGACAAGGACGGCACGGATTCGAGAACGCTGATACGTCCCTTCGCGCGCACCGGATTTGAGGTCCTCCACCAGATCCACTCGCCAGCTCTGCAATACGGGAGCAATGCCGACTGCCAGACCGCCGGCGAGCGTGACGCCGGTCGCGAACGCGACCGTCCGCCAATCCGTGAACAGGGGCGCGCGGATGGCGTCGGGGAGGAGTGCGCGTCGCAACGCCGCGCTCACCCACTCCGCGACGACAAGTCCCGTAATGCCGCCGATCAGAGCGAGCAGCATGCTCTCGGTGAGTGCAAGCGCCAGCAATCGGGCACGGCTCACACCTAACGAGAGCCGCACGGCGATCTCGCGGCGGCGCCTCACCGCGCGTCCGAGCAGGAGATTGGCGACGTTGGCGCAGGCGATGAGCAGCACGGCGAGGGCCACGGCGCCGAGCCAGGACGCCACTCGGCCCATTCCGGACGCCTCGGGTCCACGCTCGGCGAGCACGGGTGCCGCCACCGCGCGCGGCCGCGTGAGCGTCAGCGGTTGCGCGTTAGGCTCGGCGTCGATCTGCGTCCGATAGCTCTGGATGAGTGCCGCCGTGAGGTCCGCCGTGGCCGCGGCGACGCGCACGCCCGGTTTGCGGCGGACGAGCGTGCCAATGCCGATGGCGTGGCCGTACGATGACCACCAGTCTGCCGCGCCGGTGGCTGCACCGTACGTGCTCACCGGGATGTAGGCGACGGGCGGCCGATCGGGCCACAGTCCCGCGAAGCCGTCGGGCGCCACACCGACGATCCGATAGAGAACGGGCCCGATCTGGATCGCGGAGTCGAGTGCGCTGACGCGCGTGGCGTAGCGTGTCGTCCAGAAGGAGTGACTCAACACGACGACGGGAGCGCCCGTTGGCGGCATGTCCTCCGACGGCGTGAAATACCGCCCAAGGGCTGGCGGCGCGTCGAAAAAGCCGAAGAAGCTGGCGCTCACGACGCCGATGGGCCGCTCCTTCGCGTCGTCGCCGACGCCGACGGCCAGATCCGTTTCTCGAAATGCCGCGAGCCGAGAGAAAGCGGTGGTCCACTTCACGAGGTCGGCGTACCGCGCGTACACGCCGCTCCGTTCCGCCTCGACGCCGCGATAGGTTCGATAGAGGTAAACCTGATTGACGGCGGCCGGATCGACGAGCAACGGCGGCAGCCGGAAGAGCAGTCGATCGACGACGGAGAACATCGCCGCGTTGGCGCCGATGCCTAACGCGAATGTCAGAACGACGGCGATGGTGAAGCCTGGGCTGCGGCGGAGCCCGCGCGCCGCATACGAGAGATCCTGCCAGAGCGCCTCGAGGCGCGTGGAGAGCCAGATCGAGCGGGCCTCCTCGCGCATGTAGGTGTCGTTGCGCATCGCGCGGCGCGCCGCGAGTGCCGCCTCCTGCTCGGACAGGCCGCGCTCGACGAAGTCTCGCCGACGCATCTCGCGATGGAACGCGATCTCGTCCCTGAGATCGTCCTCGTTCGCGCGCAGGCGAAGCCAGTAGGTGAATCGTCGCAAGATTTTCAGGCGAGAATCCTCAGGCGAAGCCGAGCACCCGCTTCCCATCGATAGACGACGGGAATATGGTGGGCGGCGAGCGCCGC
>DAISJF010000562.1:0-1674 GCA_036821625.1 Rhodanobacteraceae bacterium | reverse complement strand
TGCTCGCGAGTCGCTTCCAGCTCCTTCCCGCTCAAGCGATGGTCGGCGATGTCCTGCAACCTTTCGCCGAGATGGTCCCCCGCACCGCTCATGTCGTCTCCTTCAGCTGATCGCGTAGCCCTCCTCCCGGGCATACGTCAACAATGCCGCGAACAAATACTTGCGCGCGCGGAACAGGCGCGAGCGCACCGTACCGACCGCGCAACCGATGACTGCCGCGGCCTCCTCGTAGGAAAGCTCGCCGACATCCACGAGCATGACCACCTGACGGAACGCTTCGGGCAGGCGGTCCAGCGCGTGTTCCACTTGCGGATCGAGCTCCTGCGACGCGTCCGGTGGTGCATGCAGCTCAGCGGTGTCCTCATCGGCGTCCAGCCAACGATCGTAGTTTGCCTGCAGCTCAATCAATTGCGGACCGGCAAGCGCGCGCTGCGCCTTGCGGTACGCACTGTTGAACACCGAATACATGATACTAAACAGCCAGGCGCGGCAATTGGTTCCCGGTCTGAACTGATCGAAGGCGCGAAAAGCGCGCAGGTAAGTCTCCTGCACGAGATCGCTCGCCGCGTGGCTGTCACGCGTCATGTGCAGCGCTGCGCGATGCAGCGTCGGCATCAGAGGAAGCGCCACCGCCTCGAACCGTACATGCGGAGTCGTGCCGAGAGCCGCGGATCCGAACAACACTATTGCCTCCTCGCCTCGCATCGGGCGCAGTTTGGCGGCGGTTGCCGCCGTTCGAAAATCGCGCGGATCGGACCACAGTGCGTGCGCCCGGATTTCGTACTTCGAGCGGAGCGGGGGCAATAAAATGGAAACGCAGGTGTTTCCCTTCAGCCGGAATCGAGCAATGCGATGGCGCCGATCGGAGAAGCCGATCGCTTCAGCCATTCGCTGCGCGGGACCGCGGCGGCAGTCGATCCGGCGACGGGCGAAAAAAATGACGCGCTTGTCATCTATAACGGGAGCGCTCGGGATACTGCGAAAACCCGCTGGGCTTCGCGATGTGGATCAATGCGGCTGCAGGCGTTCGTGCAGCCGGGGCTGCGCTTCACCCGGGATACTTCACCGGATCGATCTGCCGGAAAAACTCCGCGGCGTGTCTGCGCAGCGTCGGGTTCCACGGGATGCCGAAGTACGCGCGGGCTTCATGGATCTTCTCGAAATGCGCCTCCTCGGGCGTCAAGTCGGAGATGTAGGGCGGTGGATCGATCGTGAGGCCTTTTGCCATGCGCTGCTCCGTCATGCGCATCCACGCTTCGACCTTGCGTCGTTCGAAACCTTCCACCTGCCAGATGCGGCACGTGTAGCCCGAATCGTCGCGCGCCACCATCCAGAGCAGCGCCGTTTCCTCGTCGTCCGCTTGCGAGACGACGTGATACCACGTGTTGTCGATCATGCTTCTGTCAGCTCGATATCAGCCCAGGCGCCCAACGCCGGAATACCCCCGTGCAACGATCCTAGGCGGGTTTCCAGCTCCCCGACTGTGGCGGGCTTCGCGGTTGTACGCCGTCGGCGGGTCGATATATGTCGAGACCGCGCGGGTCGGGTCCGGGAGTGCGCGTGTTCTCGGCGATCCTTGCGATCGGGCTCTCGGTGCTGTTCGGCTGGATGATCAAGCGGCTGATTTCGCCGGCCATTGCCGCCGAATTCGGGTAATGCGACGAGCGTCTGAGA
>DAISJF010000561.1:0-1675 GCA_036821625.1 Rhodanobacteraceae bacterium | reverse complement strand
GCCGTCCCAAGAGCTGCCCTCTCCCTGCCCTCTCCCGCAAGCGGGAGAGGGAAAGCAGCAGACATCGGACGGTCACGCGATGGGCGCAAAACGATCGCCGGAAAACCGACGCGAGCGCGCCGAAAAACCATTGAATGTCGCGCCCGCGCAACCACTTAGATATCGCCCGTGCCGATGCCGCGACGCAGCACGAATCCGCGTAAAGGGCTATACTTCCAAGGCTTTCCGCCGTCTCGGCGGGTCCGATCTGGCGTGTTGACGCGGCGCGCTCCAGCGCGCCGTTTTGTCTCGATGGTGTGAGAGTGTGAGCGCGAATCTTCTTCAGCAATTTCAGGCGTCTTCGCCGATCGCCGGCGGCAATGCCGCGTTCGTCGAAGATCTGTACGAGCAGTACCTGTCCGATCCGGCTTCCGTCAGCGCCGAATGGCGCTCGTATTTCGATGCATTGAAGGGGCGCGAGGCCGGCGACGTGCCGCACTCGGCGGTGATCGCCCGCATCGAGAACGCGCAGCGCCTCAACGGCCACGCGTATGCACCGATCGCCGCACCGCTCAGCGATGTACAGGCGCAGAAGCAGGCGGGCGTGCTCAAGCTCGTCACGGCGTACCGCTCGCGCGGACACCTCGCCGCGCGGCTGGATCCGCTCGATCTCGAGCACACGTTCCCGGCCGCCGATCTCGAAGCGCTCGGCCTGTTGCCGCGGCCCGCCGCGCCGGACCTCGATCCTTCGTTCCACGGCCTTTCCCAGACCGACCTCGACACCGAATTCAGCACCGGCTCGCTCGCCGGCCCGCAGCGCCTCAAGCTGCGCGACCTGGTTGCGTTGCTCAAGGCGACCTACGCGGGCACGATCGGCGCCGAGTTCATGCACATCTCGGACGCCGAGCAGCGGCGCTGGGTGCACGAGCAGCTCGAGCGCGCGGGCGGCAAGTTCGGCTTCACCGCGACCGAGAAGAAACGCATTCTCGAAAAGCTCACGCAGGCCGACGGCCTCGAGCGCTACCTGCACACGAAGTACGTCGGTCAGAAGCGCTTCTCGCTCGAAGGCGGCGACAGCCTGATTCCGCTGCTCGACGAGCTGGTCAACCGCGGCGGCTCCGACGGCATGAACGACATGGTGCTCGGCATGGCGCACCGCGGCCGCCTCAATGTGCTGGTCAATATCCTCGGCAAGCCGCCGCAGAAGATGTTCGCGGAGTTCGACGGCAACTTCGATCATCCGGACGATCCGGCGCACTCGGGCGACGTGAAGTACCACCTCGGCTTCAGCGCGAACGTGAAGACGCCCGGGCGCACCGTGCATCTCGCGCTCGCGTTCAATCCGTCGCACCTCGAGATCGTCGATCCGGTCGTGGCGGGTTCGGTGCGCGCGCGCCAGGTGCATCGTCGCGACGAAGCGCGCGAGCACGTCGTGCCGGTGCTGATCCACGGCGACGCCTCGTTCGCCGGCCAGGGCGTGGTGATGGAGCTTCTGAACATGTCGCAGGCGCGCGGTTTCTGCGTCGGTGGAACGATCCATATCGTCATCAACAACCAGGTCGGATTCACGATCTCGAATCCGCACGACGCACGCTCGACGCTGTACTGCACCGACGTCGCCAAGATGGTCAACGCGCCGGTATTCCACGTGAACGGCGACGATCCCGAGGCCGTGCTGTTCGTTTCGCGCCTCGCC
>DAISJF010000560.1:0-1678 GCA_036821625.1 Rhodanobacteraceae bacterium | reverse complement strand
ACCGGTGACTTCAAGCTCGGCTCCGGCTTCAACCTGAACGGCATCGCTTCGACGAACGCGCCCGAGACGACGCCGGGCACGTTGCGGACCTTTTCGAGCGCGGCGGCGAAAAACGCGGCCTTCTGCGCGGGCTCGCCGTATTTCGCGGCGGGCAGGCGGAACTGAAACGTCAGCAGGTTCGAAGGCGCAAAACCCGGGTCCTCGCGACCGAGATGCTCGATCGTGCGTGCGAGCAAGCCGGCGCCGACGAGCAGGACGAGCGCCATCGCGAGCTCGGCGACCACGAAGAGATTGCGCACGGCGCCGCTCGCCGGATCGTCCGTGCTGCGCTGACCCAGCGCGCCCGGACGCGTACGCGAGACCTGGTACGCCGGCGACACGCCGCAGACGACGGCGGTCAGTATCGTCAGCGCGGCGGTGAACGCGATCGCAGAGCCGTCGATGCCGATCGGCCCGAACACGGGGACGGCATCGCGGATCGTAGCGGCGAGCGCGCGGATTCCGACCACGGCCACGAGCATGCCGCATGCGCCGGCTGCCACGCAGACGAGAAAGCTCTCGGTCAGAAGCTGCCGAACGAGCCGCGCGCGCTCCGCACCGAGCGCAGCGCGCAGCGACATCTCGCGCCGGCGCGCCGCGCCGCGCACGAGCTGCAGGTTGGCGATGTTCGCGCAGGCAATCAGGAGCACGAGCACGACGGCGGCGAAGATCGTCAGCAGCGCCGGACGCACGTCGCCGACGACCTGCTCGCGCAGCGAGAGGACCGCGGCGCCGACGCCCGCGTTCGTGTCCGGGTACGTCGCGGCGAGCTGCGATTCGTTCACGTCGAGCTCCGACTGCGCGTCGCGCAAGGTCGATCCCGGCTTGAGCCGACCGACGGCCCAGACGTTCGCATAGCCGCGGTCGAACGTCTGCGGTGTCGGGATCGCGGTGATCGGCAGCCAGACGTCGGTCGGCCCGAACGGCGATTCGAAATCCGGCGCCAGCACGCCGATGACGACGTGCGGCCGCGCATTCAGCAGCAGGGTGCGGCCGATGATGCCGGGATCGGCGCCGAAGCGGTTGACCCAGGCGTCGTGCGCGAGCACGACGACGTCGGCGCCGTGGCCGGGCGTGCTCTCCTCGACGGTGAAGAGGCGACCGAGCATGGCGCGCGCGCCGAGCACCGCAAACGTTTCGGCGCCGACGAACTGCCCGCCGAGACGCTCGGGTGTGCCGCTGCCGGTCAGGTTGACGCTCTGCCCGCGCACGACGCCGATCGTTTCGAAGGCGTGGCCGCGTGCGCGCCATTCCTGCACGTCCGAATACGCGACGAGCACGCGTCGCCCATCGGGTTGTGTCGCCCACATCACGGCGATGCGCGAAGCGTCGGGATACGGCAGCGGCCGCAGCAGCACGGCTTCGACGACACCGAAGATCGCCGCGTTCGCGCCGATCGCGAGCGCGAGCGTCGACACGAGCGCGAGCGTGTGCGCGGGCTTGGCCGCGAACATGCGCAGCGCGAAGCGCAGATCGGCGATGAATCCGGTCATGCCGGCCATGCGCCCCGCCCTACTCGTAACGCAGTGCGACGCTCGGCTGCACGCGCGCGGCACGACGCGCCGGCAGCCAGCAGGCGAGAAGCGCCGTGCCCGCGATCAGCACGAGGACGACTGCGAACGTCAGCGGATCGAACACG
>DAISJF010000559.1:0-1692 GCA_036821625.1 Rhodanobacteraceae bacterium | reverse complement strand
TGAGCAGGAGATTCTTGCGGCGGAACGCGAAGCGCGTGATCAGCCACGCGGCGGCGACGCCGAACACCGTGTTGGCCGGCACCGAGATCGCGGCGACCAGCAGCGTCAGCCGGATCGCCGAGCGCGCATCCTCGTCGATCACGCTCGCGAAATAGAACGCGATTCCCTTCTCGAACGCGTACGCGAACACCGCAACGAGCGGCAGCACGAGGAACAGCACGACGAACGCAAGCGCGATCGTGAGCAGCAGCGCACGCAGCCACGCCGGATCGCGCGTCGCGGTCGAGGTCTTGCGCAGCGCGCTCATCGCGCCTCCGCGGAGCGGTGACGCACGGTCCAGAGCTGCAGCAGGTTGATCGCGAACAGCGCCGCGAACGAGGCGAGCAGGAGCACGACCGCGATGGCGGTCGCGCCGGCGTAGTCGAACGCGTCGAGCTTGGCCACGATCAGGAGCGGCGTGATTTCCGAGACCATCGGCAGGTTGCCGGCGATGAAGATCACCGAGCCGTATTCGCCGACCGCACGCGCGAACGCGAGCGCAAAGCCGGTCAGGATCGCCGGCCACAGCGTCGGCAGGATCACGCGGCGCAGCGTGGTCAGGCGTCCGGCGCCGAGCGTGGCGGCGGCTTCTTCGATATCGGGCTCGAGCTGTTCGAGCACCGGCTGCACGCTGCGCACGAGAAACGGCAGGCTGACGAACGTGAGCGCGACGGTGATGCCCGCCGGCGTGTACGCGACCTTGTAACCCGCCGCTTCGATCCATTGCCCGAGCCAGCCGTGCGATGCGTACAGCGCGGTCAGCGTGATGCCGGCCACTGCGGTCGGCAGCGCGAACGGCAGATCGACGAGCGTGTCGATCAGCTTGCGGCCGGGAAAGCGGTAGCGCACGAGCACCCAGGCGAGCAGCGGACCGAGCACGAGATTGATCACGCCGGCGAGCCCGGCGCAGCCGAACGTGACGCGGTACGACGCGAGCGCGCGCGGCGAGGTGACCGCCATCCAGAACGCGAGCGGGCCGATCGCCGCCGACTTGAGCGCGAGCGCGGCCAGCGGGATCAGCACGATCAGCGCGAGATAGGACAGCGTCAGTCCCAGTGTCAGCCCGAAACCGGGCAGCGCGTGTCGGCGCCGTCGGCGCATGCGGATTCCTCGAAAAGTTCCGGCCCCGTGGCAGCGCCTACCGACCCGGCGCGTAAATCTGATCGAACGTGCCGCCGTCGGCGAAATGGGTCGCCTGAGCCTTCTGCCATCCGCCGAACGCTTCGTCAACCGTGAACAACGGCAGGCTCGGGAACTTGCTCGCATACTTCGCGGCAGCGGCGGCATCGCGCGGACGGTAGCCGTTCTTCGCAGCGATCTCCTGTCCCGCCGGCGAATAGAGATAGTGGAGATAGGCCTCGGCGACCTTGCGCGTGCCGCGCTTGTCGACGACCTTGTCGACGACGCTGACCGGCGGCTCGGCCAGAATGCTCGTCGAGGGCACGACAATCTCGAATCCGCGGCCGCCCGCCTCGCCGAGCGCGAGCAGCGCCTCGTTTTCCCAGGCCAACAGCACGTCGCCCTGGCCGCGCTCGACGAACGTCGTCGTCGCGCCGCGCGCGCCGGTGTCGAGCACGAGCACGTTCCTGTAGAGCTTCGCGACGAAGTCCTTCGCCCCGGCGTCGCCGCCGTATTTCTTCGCGGCATAACCCC
>DAISJF010000558.1:0-1695 GCA_036821625.1 Rhodanobacteraceae bacterium | reverse complement strand
GATGATCGCAACGCAGCTATTGACGCCGAGCGCCGGCATGGATCCGACGCAGGCGAAGATGATGAAGATCATGCCGGTCGCATTCTCGGTGCTGTTCGCGTTCTTCCCGGCCGGCCTCGTCCTGTACTGGACCGTCAACGGCATGCTCTCGCTGCTGCAGCAGTGGATCATCACGCGGCGCATCGAGAACGCGGACAAGGCCAAGACGTGAGTACATGAACCCGCGCGACACCATCGCCGCCGTGGCCACGCCGCCCGGCGCCGGTGGCGTCGGCGTGATCCGCGTCTCCGGTCCGTCGTCCGAAGCCATTGCGCGGAGGCTCCTGCGCCGCGATCCGGTTCCGCGCCACGCGTACTATTGCGCATTCGAGGACTCGGCAGGCGCGCCCATCGACCGTGGCCTCCTGCTGTATTTCAGGACGCCGCGCTCCTACACCGGCGAAGACGTCCTCGAGCTGCACACACACGGCAGCCCGATCGTGCTGAGCCTGCTGCTCGCGCGACTCGTCGAGCTCGGCGCACGCCACGCGCGGCCCGGCGAGTTTTCCGAACGCGCCTTCCTCAACGGCAAGCTCGACCTCGCGCAGGCCGAAGCCGTCGCGGACCTGATCGCGAGCGGCTCGGAAACCGCCGCGCGCGCGGCGCTGCGCAGTCTCGACGGCGAGTTCTCGAGACGCGTGCGCGCACTGACCGCGTCCGTCGTTCGGCTTCGCGTCTGGATCGAAGCCGCGATCGACTTCCCGGAAGAGGAGATCGATTTCCTCTCGGCGCCCGAGCTGCGCAGCGATCTCGCCACCGTGCGCACCGACCTCGCTGCGCTGCTGCAGGGCGCGGAGCGCGGCGTGCGGCTCGCCGACGGTCTGCACGTCGTCATCGTCGGGCGGCCGAACGCCGGCAAGTCCAGCCTCCTCAATGCCCTCGCCGCGAGCGAGCGGGCGATCGTGACCGACGTTCCCGGCACGACGCGCGACCTCGTGCGCGAGACCGTCGATATCGACGGCGCGACCGTGACGCTGGTCGACACCGCGGGCCTGCGCGAATCGGCCGACGTCGTCGAACGCGAAGGCATCCGCCGCGCGCGCGCCGAGCTCGAGCGCGCCGATGCGCTGCTCCTGGTCTGCGACGTCGACGGCGATGTCGAATCCACGTCGCGGCTCATCGCCGACGTAGCCTCCGGCGCAACGCGCGTCGTGATCCACAACAAGATCGACCTCGCCGAGGATCCGCCGCGCCGCGAGCGCCGCGGCGAGGACGTGCACATCTGGCTGTCCGCGACCACCGGCGCCGGCATGGAGCTGCTGCATGCGGAGCTGCGCCGGCTCGCGGGCGGCGAGGGCAGCGAAGGCGCATGGACCGCGCGCGCGCGCCACGTCGCCGCGCTCGAACGCGCGCGCGAACATCTCGCCGCCGCCGAATCCGCGCTGATCGAGCGCAACGCCGGCGAGCTCGCCGCCGAGGAGCTGCGCGAGGTCCAGCGCGCGCTCGGCGAGATCACCGGCGAATTCACGACCGAGGATCTCCTGGGCGAGATCTTCGGTTCGTTCTGCATCGGAAAATAGGCGGGAGCTCAACCGTCGCACCCGGCGAGACGCCGAGTCGTGCATCATTCGTCGCCGATGTCCGCCGCCGATTTCCGCCTCTATTACGGCAACGCGCTCGACGTTCTCGCCGAGCTGCTCGCGCGCGAGCTCCGGA
>DAISJF010000557.1:0-1695 GCA_036821625.1 Rhodanobacteraceae bacterium | reverse complement strand
TCCGCAGCGCAACGCGAACGCGGACGGGCTCGCGAGCAGGAAAAGGATTGCGAAGAAAACGAGCTTCTTCATGGTCATGGTGGCTGAGCGGAAGAATCCGATTGAGGCTCTTCGCCCGAGCCACTGTACTCCGAGACTCCGTCCGGCCGCGTCAAGTTCTGCAAAGCGCACGAAACTCATCTACATGCCGAGAATCCCGGCCCGGCTGCGCAGGATCTCGGCGAGGACATCGGGCGCGTAGTCGAATGAATCGTAGAACAACCGATCCTCCGACAGGCCCGCGTCGACGAACGCGCGGCGTCCCGCATCGATCATCGTCGGCGGCCCGCTCATGTAGAGATCGAACGCCGACAGATCGGGATGATCCTCGAGCACGGCTTCGTGCACGAAGCCGCGGCGCAAGCCGCCGGCCTGCTCGGAATCCGACAGCACAGGGACGAAGCGGAAGCTGCCTCCGTCGCGCGCCCAGCGCTCGGGCAATGCGCGCAGGTACAGGTCGCGCGGCGCGCGCGCGCCCCAGTACAGCGTGATCGGCCGTTGCGTGCCGAGATGGCGAAAGTGCTCGATCAGCGCCTTGATCGGCGCGAAGCCGGTGCCGCCGGCGACCATCAGCATCGGCCGCTCGCTGTCCTCGCGCGGCACGAACGTGCCGAGCGGGCCCTCGACACGCAGGAGATCGCCGTTCTGCATCTCGTCGAACACGTACGACGTGAAACCGCCGCCGGCGACGTGGCGCACGTGCAGCTCGATCTGCTCGCTTTCGTGCGGCGCATTCGCGATCGAGAACGCCCGGCGCCGGCCGTCGGGCAGCAGGGCGTCGAGGTATTGACCGGCGAGACGGCGCAGCCGTTCGCCACGCGCCGTGAGCAATGTCAGCCGCACGACGTCGTCGCTGAGGAAGATCTTGTCGACGAGCTTGAGCGTCAGCAGGCCACGCGGAATGTCGGCGACCGAAGCGACCTCGCGCGCCGCGATCACGAGATCGCTGGCCGGAACCGCCTGACACAACAGCACCTGATGCCGTGCCTGCTCGGCCGCGTTCAACGCGGTCGGCGGATTGCGCGGGTATATGCAATGGCCCTTGACCAGCGTCGCCTTGCAGCTGCCGCAGACGCCGGCGAGACACGAATACGGCAGCGCGAGACCGGCGCGGCGCGCCGCTTCGAGCACGGTTTCGCCGGGCTCGACGGAGAAGGTCCTGCCGCTGGATTCGAGGGCGACGGTGTGGCGCACGGGAGGCGGGGTCGTGGATTCACGTGATTGTCGCCGAAGTGGCCGCGGTCGGTTCGGAGGCGGCATGGCTTGAGGGCGCTCTTGGAACGCCGTCTCAAGCTCCCCCTCACCCCGGCCCTCTCCCGCAAGCGGGAGAGGGGGACGCTCGGGCATGCGCGCTATAGTCCGCCGCTGCGCGAAACGGGATGGAGATTTCATGAGCATCTGGAAGCAGACCGCGGACCTCGATCGCATCAACAGCTGGAATGCGAACTCGATGGTCGATCACATCGGCATCCGCATCACCGAGGTCGGCGACGACTACCTGCGCGGCACGATGCCGGTCGATGCGCGCACGAAGCAGCCGTTCGGGCTCCTGCACGGCGGCGCGTCGGTCGCGCTTGCCGAGACGCTCGGCAGTCTCGCCGGCACGATGTGCATCGATGCAACCAAGGAAATGGCCGTCGGGCTCGACATCAACGC
>DAISJF010000556.1:0-1696 GCA_036821625.1 Rhodanobacteraceae bacterium | reverse complement strand
ACATCGCGGCCTGCCTGTCGGCCTTGCCGGCCGCCATCAGCGCGGTCGCGTCGCGATAAGTGACCTGGTCGGGCGGTCGGCCGTCGTCGTAGTACGAGTTGTTCGGGTCCCAGTTGTCGAGCTGGACGTAGTGCAGCTTGTCGCTCTTCCACGGAATCGGATCGGCGCCCATCAGATGCATCACGGTCAGCGTGGTCATGCTGGCGGCGATGCCGAGGCCGATGCCGAGCACCATCAGGGCGGTCAGGACCGAGTTCCTGCGCAGCGAGCGCAGACCGAGCTGGATGTAGTAGCCGAACATGGCGTCTCCCTCAGGCGATCGCGACGTGGTTGTCGTCGCGCGCCGGGCGCTGGACGAGCTTGGGCTCGTCGTCGAAATCCGTGACCTGGCCGTCGATGATGTGCACGTTGCGGTGCGCGCGCGCGGCGAGCTCCGGATCGTGCGTGACCATGATGATGGTCGTGCCCTGGCGGTTGATCTCCTCGAGCAGCTCCATCACGCCGCGCGCCATCAGCGAATCGAGGTTGCCGGTCGGCTCGTCCGCGAGCAGCACGCGCGGCGAGCCGGCCAGCGCGCGTGCGATCGCGACGCGCTGCTGCTGTCCGCCGGAAAGCTCGGCCGGATAGTGCTTCTGCCGCGAGGCGAGACCGACGCGCGTCAGCGATTCCTCGATGCGGCGCTTGCGCTCGGCTGCAGGGAAACCGCGGTAGCGCAGCGGCACGTCGACGTTGTCGAAGAGGTTGAGATCCGGAATCAGATTGAAGGTCTGGAAGATGAAGCCGAGCTTCTCGTTGCGCAGCCTGGAGCGGTCGTCGTCGTTCATGCCGTGCACGTCGACGTTGTCGAGCCAGTACTCGCCGCCGGTGAACTCCTCGAGGAGGCCCGCGATGTTGAGGAATGTCGTCTTGCCCGAGCCCGAAGGACCGGTCACGGCGACGAATTCGCCCTCGCCGACCTGGATCGAGAAATCGCGCAGCGCATGCGTTTCGATCAGGTGCGTGCGGTAGACCTTCTGGAGATGTTTCATCACGAGCATGAGGAGCTCCTTGTCTGTGTTTGCGTGTTTCGAGCTTGTTCGGTAGCCGGGAACCGGTAGCCGGTAGCCGGAGATCACAAGCCATCTGCTTTCCGGCTACCGGTTACCGGCTTCCGGCTACCGTCTTTTCAATCGCCTCTTCAATCAATTCAACGCAACCCGCTGCGCGCCCTTGAACTCGTCCGTCCCCGAAATCACGATGCGATCGCCTTCCTTGAGTCCCGAGACGATCTCGACCGCGTTGAGACTCGTCGCGCCGACCTGGATCGGCGTGCGCTCGGCAACGTCGCCGTGCACGACGTAGGCGACGCGCCCCGCACCCGTGTCGACGAACGGACCGCGATCGACCATCAGCACGTTCGGGTGCTCGTCGATCAGGATGCGCGTCGTCAGCTGCTGGTTCTGGCGAAGGCCGACCGGCTTCTTGTCGCCGAAGCGGACGCGGCCCGTGACCTGGCTGTTGACGACCTCGGGCGAGACCGCGCTGACTTCGCCGGCGTACGTGCCGTTGTTGTCGCGCACCTCGGCGGGCATGCCGATCGAGAGATCGTGCGCGAACACTTCCGGAATCTGCACTTCGATCTCGAGCGCGCTCAAGTCGATGACCGTGAGGAGCGGCGCGTTCGCGGCAACGTTCGCGCGCTGCTGCACGAGGAGCT
>DAISJF010000555.1:0-1700 GCA_036821625.1 Rhodanobacteraceae bacterium | reverse complement strand
GCATGATCGGCTGCGTTTCCGGATCGCCGAAGCGCACGTTGAATTCGATCACCTTCGGCGCGCCGTGTTGGTCGATCATCAGTCCGGCGTAAAGAAAGCCGGTGAACGGCGCGCCGTCGGCGGCCATGCCGGCGAGCGTCGGCTCGATCACCTCGCGCAGAATGCGCTGCTCGACCTCGGGGGTGACCACCGGCGCGGGCGAATAGGCGCCCATGCCGCCGGTGTTCGGGCCGGTGTCGCCGTCGCCGACGCGCTTGTGGTCCTGGCTCGTCGCCATCGGCAGCGCGTGCTTGCCGTTGGCGATGACGATGTAGCTCGCTTCCTCGCCGTCGAGAAATTCTTCGACGACGACGCGCGCGCCGGCCGTGCCGAGCGTGTGCGCGCCGAGCATATCTTCGAGCGCGCGTTCCGCCTCGGCCAGCGTCATCGCGACGACGACACCCTTGCCGGCGGCAAGGCCGTCGGCCTTGATCACGATTGGTGCGCCGTGCTCGCGCACGTGCGCGAGCGCGGGCGCGAGTTCGGTGAAGACGGCGTAGTGCGCGGTCGGAATGCCGTGGCGCGCGAGGAAATCCTTGGCGAACGCTTTCGAACCTTCGAGTTGCGCGGCCTTCGCGCTCGGACCGAAGCAGCGCAGCCCCGCCGCCGCGAACCGGTCGACGAGGCCGGCGACGAGCGGCGCCTCGGGGCCGACCACGGTCAAGGCGACATTTTCCACTTGGGCAAAATGCAGCAGCGCGTCGACGTCGGTCGCCGCGATCGGCGCGTTGCGCAGGCCGGGCTCGCGCGCCGTGCCGGCGTTGCCGGGCGCGACGATCACTTCGCTCACTTTCGGTGATTGCTTGAGCTTCCAAGCCAGCGCGTGTTCGCGTCCGCCGGAGCCGATGACCAGTATTTTCATGAGAGCCTCTGCTTTCCTTCTCCCACCGGGAGAAGGTGGCGCGGTAGCGCCGGATGAGGGTCCGACAGCAATGTACGCTATGCCGAACCGAACCCTCATCCGCCCCTTCGGGGCACCTTCTCCCGAGGGGAGAAGGGAAAAATCCCTAATGCCGGAAATGGCGGATGCCGGTGAACACCATCGCAATATCGTGCTCGTCCGCCGCGGCGATCACCTCGGCGTCGCGCATCGAGCCGCCGGGCTGGATCACCACTTTGATGCCGGCTTCCGCGGCGGCGTCGATGCCGTCGCGGAACGGGAAGAACGCATCGCTGGCCATCACCGAGCCGGGTACGACAAGATCGGCATCCTTGGCTTTGATGCCGGCGATGCGCGCCGAATACACGCGGCTCATCTGGCCGGCGCCGACGCCGATGGTGCGCTGGTCTTTGGCGTAGACGATGGCGTTCGATTTGACGAACTTCGCCACCTTCCACGCGAACAGCAGATCGGCAAACTGCGCTTCGGTCGGTGCGCGCTTGGTCACGACCTTGAGTTCGTCGCGGGTGACCACGCGGTCGTCGGCCGTTTGCATCAGCAACCCGGAACCGATGCGCTTGGTGTCGATGAAGCCCTTGCTCGCCGGCGCAACCGGGATGCGCAGCACGCGTACGTTGGCCTTCTTGGTCGCGTAGTCGAGCGCGGCCGGCTCGTAATCCGGCGCGATCAGCACTTCGACGAACTGGCGGTCGAGGATGGTCTTCGTGTCGATCGCGTGGTTGATGGCCTTGCGTACCAGCGGATTGTCGGTGGGTGCGAC
>DAISJF010000554.1:0-1700 GCA_036821625.1 Rhodanobacteraceae bacterium | reverse complement strand
CCGGCACTGCGGCGGTCGTGACGACGACGTCGAATGCCTTGAGCGCGTCGGTCAGCGCCTGTTGCTGCTTGTCGCGCTCTTCCTGCGTCAGCTCGCGCGCGTAGCCGCCGCTGCCGGCCGCGCTGACGCCGAGGTCGAGAAACTTCGCGCCGAGCGATTCGATCTGCTCTTTCGTCTCGGGCCTGACGTCGAAGCCTTCGACCTGCGCGCCGAGCCGCCGCGCCGTCGCGATCGCCTGCAGGCCCGCGACGCCGGCGCCGACGATGAGCACCTTCGACGGACGTATCGTGCCCGCGGCGGTCGTCAACATCGGAAAGAATTTCGGTGCTGCCTCGGCCGCGATCAGCACAGCCTTGTAGCCCGCGACGGCGGCTTGCGAAGACAGCACATCCATCGCCTGTGCGCGCGTCGTGCGCGGCAGGAGCTCCATCGCGAACGCGGTGATCCGGCGATCGCGCAGCGCCTTGGTGCGCTCGGGCGCGAGGTGCGGCTGCAGGTGGCCGATCACGATCGCGCCTTCTTTCAGCGCCGCGATCTCATCGAGCGTCGGCGGCTGTACCTTGAGCAGCGCATCGGCGCGTGCGAGCGCGCTGCCCGCGTCGGCGATCTCGCAATCGACGTATGCCGCATCGGCAAAGTTCGCAGAGGAACCCGCGCCGCGCTCGACGACGACCGTCGCGCCGCGCGACTTCATCTTCTTGGCCGTTTCGGGCGTCACCGCGACTCGGCGCTCGCCCGCGGCGCTCTCGCGCACCACCGCCACGACAGCCGGCATGTCGTCTCCCGGAATCGCTCGAAGGGCCGCATCCTATCGGAACCGCGTGTATCCGGTAAGCGGTGGCACGCCGCGGCAGGTGCCGACCGGCTGGTAAACTCGCCCGAAGCCTCCAGATTTTGCGCAGCATGTCCCTCGATGTCCTCAACGCGCGGCGCTCGGTGCCGTCGCGCCAGCTCGGCGAGCCCGGCCCCGACGCCGAGCAGCTTCGCCGGTTGCTCGCCACCGCGATCCGCGTGCCCGATCACGGCAAGCTCGTGCCGTGGCGGCTCCTGCTGATTCGCGGCGATGCGCGCGCGAAGCTCGGCGCGGCGCTCGCTGCGATGCATCTTCGCCACGAGCCCGATGCGCCGCCGGCCGTGATCGAGAAGGACCGCAACCGCTTCAGCTATGCGCCGCTGATCGTCGCAGTCGTCGCGCGCATCGAGGCCGATCACCCGAAGATTCCCGCGCAGGAGCAGCTGCTGTCCGCGGGCCTCGTCGCATACAACCTGCTGCTCGGCGCGCAGGCGCTCGGCTTCGGCGCGCAGTGGCTGACCGGCTGGGCCGCGTACGATCGCGAGGCGGCCGAGCTGCTCGGTCTTGCCGCGAACGAGCGCATCGTCGCGTTCGTGCACGTCGGCACCGCGCGCGAAGCTGCGCCCGAGCGCACGCGCCCGGCGCTCGAATCCGTGCTGAGCGAATGGAAGTAGCGCCGCGATGACTCCGACCGCGCATCTCGTCGACGGCAGCCTGTACATCTGCCGCGCCTATTTCGCGCCGATGCCCGACATCGCCGGCGCGGACGGCGCTTCGGTCGTCGCCGTGCACGGCTTCACCCGCTTCCTGCTCGATCTGCTCGAGCGCGCGCGGCCGACGCACATCGCGGTCGCGTTCGACGAATCGCTGACGACGTCGTTCCGCAACGAGATCTTTCCCGAATACA
>DAISJF010000553.1:0-1702 GCA_036821625.1 Rhodanobacteraceae bacterium | reverse complement strand
TCCGGACCGCGCGATGCGGCGCGAATGGGTCCAGCGCATTCTCGACCACGACGGTCACGGCGACGATCCCGGCGGCATCGAGGCGTGGACGCAGCTTGCGCTCGCGGTCGGGCTCTCGCGCGAGGAGGTCGAGGATCTGCGTCATGTGCTGCCCGGCGTGCGGTTCGCGGTCGATGCATACGTGAACTTCGCGCGGCGCGCACCGTGGCAGGAGGCGATGTGCTCGTCGCTGACCGAGCTGTTCGCGCCGAAGATCCACAAGGAGCGGCTCGCGAACTGGCCCGAGCACTATCCGTGGATCGAGTCGACCGGGCTGCAATACTTCCGCAATCGGCTGACGCAGGCGCGCCGCGACGTCGAGCAGGCGCTGTCGGTCACGCTGGATTATTTCCGCACGCGCGCCGAGCAGGAGCGCGCGCTCGGCATTCTGAAATTCAAGCTCGATATCCTGTGGGCGATGAATGACGCGATGGCGATCGGCTATGGAAACGCGAGCTGACACGTCGTCCCCGAAGCGCCTGCCGCGCATCGGCCGCGGCTTTCGCCTGCAATGGGAGCCGGTGCAGTCCGCGCACGTGCTGCTCTACCCCGAGGGCATGGTCAAGCTCAACGCCAGCGCCGGCGAAATCCTCAAGCGCTGCGACGGCACGACGCCGGTCGAAGCGATCGTCGCCGATCTCGAGAAGTCGTTCGCGACCGTCGGGCTCGAACGCGACGTGCGCGCATTTCTCGACCTCGCTGCCGAGCAGCGCTGGGTGGAATGGGTATGAACGAAGCGACCCCCGGCAACGGACACGCGTCCACGATCGGTCCCCCGCTCTGGCTGCTCGCGGAGCTGACCTATCGCTGTCCGCTGCACTGCGTGTTCTGCTACAACCCGGTCGATTTCGCGAAGATCGAGGACGAGCTCGCGACCGCCGACTGGCTGCGCGTGCTGCGTGAAGCGCGTGCGATCGGCGCCGTGCAATGCGGTTTCTCGGGCGGCGAGCCGCTGCAGCGCAACGATCTCGAGATCCTGGTCGCCGAAGCGCACAAACTCGGCTACTACACGAACCTGATCACGTCCGGCATCGGCCTCGACGAGCAGCGCATCGAGTGGCTCAAGGAAGCCGGGCTCGACCACATCCAGCTCTCGTTCCAGGATTCGACGCGCGAGGTCAACGATTTCCTGTCGTCGACGCGCACGTTCGACCTCAAGCGCAAGGCTGCCGCGCTGATCAAGCAGCACGGTTATTCGATGGTCATGAACTGCGTGATCCATCGCCTGAACATCGACCACATCGACCGCATCATCGCGCTCGCGGTCGAGCTCGAGGCCGACTACCTCGAGCTCGCCAACACGCAGTTCTATTCGTGGGCGCACCTCAACGTCGATCAGCTGCTGCCGACGCGCGAGCAGCTCGTTCGCGCCGAGGCGATCACGAATCGCTGGCGCGCGGAGCTCGGCTCGAAGATGAAGCTCTTCTTCGTCGTGCCGGACTACTACGAGAATCGCCCGAAGAAATGCATGAACGGCTGGGGCAACGTGTTCATGACGATCGCGCCGGACGGCGTGGCCCTGCCCTGCCATACCGCGCGCATGCTGCCGGGACTTGCGTTTCCGAGCGTTCGCGAGCACGGCGTGCGCGAGATCTGGTATGAATCCGAAGGCTTCAACCGCTACCGCGGCACCGGCTGGATGAAGGAGCCGTGCAGCAGTTGC
>DAISJF010000552.1:0-1703 GCA_036821625.1 Rhodanobacteraceae bacterium | reverse complement strand
TGGGCGGCGGGTGAGGGAAGCCCTTGCGACGACCTCTCGAGTGCCACCCTCATCCTGCGCTGCGCGCAGACTTCTCCCGCAAGCGGGAGAAGCGAGAAGACCCTGACGGCTACTCGACGGTGACCGACTTCGCGAGATTTCGCGGCTGATCGACATCGGTGCCGCGCAGCACGGCGACGTGATACGCGAGCATCTGCAGCGGCACCGTGAACGCGGCCGGCGCGATCAGATTCCCGCCGGAGGCGACCTTGATCACCGCACCGCGCGCGCCGTCCTGGCTGATCGGCACATCGGTGTCGGCGAATACGAACAATTCGCCGCCGCGCGCGCGCACCTCCTCGAGATTCGACTTCAGCTTTTCGAGCAGCTGATTGTTCGGCGCGACCGTGATCACCGGCATGTCGTCGTCGACGAGCGCGAGCGGTCCGTGCTTGAGCTCGCCGGCCGGATACGCTTCGGCGTGGATGTAGGAAATTTCCTTGAGCTTGAGCGCGCCTTCGAGCGCGACCGGATAGTGCACGCCGCGACCGAGGAACAGCGCATGGTGCTTGGCCACGAAGCGCTCCGCCAGTTTGGCGATCGCGGGTTCGAGCCCCAGCACTTCGCCGACCACGCGCGGCAGCGTCGAGAGCTCGGCGACGAGTTTCGAATACTTGGTCGCGGCAAGACCGTTCAGCCTCGCGAGCTCGAGCACGAGCAGCGCGAGCGCCGCGAGCTGTGTCGTGAACGCCTTGGTCGAAGCGACGCCGATCTCGGGGCCGGCGCGCGTCATCAGCACGAGATCGGATTCCCGGACGAGGCTCGATTCGGGCACGTTGCAGATCGCGAGCGAGCCGATATAGCCGCGCTGGCGTCCGTCGCGCAGCGCGGCGAGCGTGTCGGCGGTTTCGCCGGACTGCGAAACGGCAAGGAACAACGTGCCGTCCTGCACGACGGCACGCCGGTAGCGGTATTCGCTCGCGACCTCGACGCTGCACGGAATGCCGGCGATGCCTTCGAGCCAATAGCGCGCGACGAGCCCGGCGTGGTAGCTGGTTCCGCACGCGACGATCTGTACGTTGCGCACGCGCGCGAGCAGCCCATCGGAGTCGACGCCGAAGATGTTCGGCAGCACGCGCTCGCCGGCGATGCGGCCTTCGAGCGTGTCGGCGATCGCGCGCGGCTGCTCGAAGATTTCCTTGAGCATGTAGTGCTTGTACTCGCCGCGCTCGACCGCATCGGCCGTGAGCTCGCTCTTGCGCACCGGCCGATCGACCGGATCGCCCTTTGCGGTGTAGATGCGCAGGCCGTCCGGCGTGATCTCGGCGACGTCGCCTTCTTCGAGATAGGTGAAGTGGCTGGTCTCGCGGATCAGCGCCTGCACGTCGGAGCCGAGGAAGTGCTCGCCCTCGCCGATGCCCGCGACGAGCGGACTGCCGCGCCGCGCGCCGACCACGTGGCCCGGCGCATCGCGGCTCATCACGGCGATGGCATAGGCGCCGTGCAGCCGCTGGGTCGCATCGATCACTGCGTGCAGGAGATCGGCGCCTTCGTCCATCGCGCGGTGGACCAGGTGCGCGATCACTTCCGTGTCGGTTTCCGAGTCGAAGCGATAGCCGTGCGCCCTGAGCTCCGTGCGCAGCTCGGCATGGTTCTCGATGATGCCGTTGTGGACGACGGCGACACGGTCGTCGGAAACGTGCGGGTGGGCATTCACGGTGTTC
>DAISJF010000551.1:0-1714 GCA_036821625.1 Rhodanobacteraceae bacterium | reverse complement strand
CCGCTTGCCGATGATCGAGCGCGGCCCGATCATCCCCAGATACTCGCGATTGGCAAAGTCGAAGACGTGGTCTGGACCGCGCACGATGGCGACCCCGACCGGCGTGTGTTCGAAGATGCTCGCCAGCCGGCTTGCGTGGGCTTCCTCGAGCGAACGCATTTTGGCCCGGACGATCTGCGCCTGCACGCGAGCGACCAGTTCGCGGGCCGCGAACGGCTTGACCAGATAGTCGTCCGCTCCCGCCTGCAGCCCCTCGACGCGCGCCTCTTCTCCGGCCCGCGCGGATACCAGGATGACCGGCACCGCGCGGGTCGTCTGGTCCGCGCGCAAGGCGCGCAGCAGCTCGAACCCATCGAGCCCCGGCATCATGACGTCGGCGACGATGACGTCCGGACGCCTGGCGCGGGCGGATTCCAGCGCCGTGGCACCGTCCCCGACCGCGTCCACTGTCCACCGATCGCCGAACAGGCGCACGATGTAATCGCGCATGTCGGCGTTGTCGTCGGCGACGAGCACCCGTGCTCCCGCCCCCTCCGCGCCAGGCCACGCGGGAACCATTGATTTGACCGGCGCGCGCGCCGGCGGCAGCCAGCGCAAGGCCTCCTGTACGTACGGCGTCGGCCCGGTTGCCGTCGACGTCGCACTACGAGTCGCGCCGATCCGGTCCGCCGGCAGATGGTCAGAGCCGGTGGGGATCGACACGGTAAACGTGGTTCCGCGGTCGACCTCGCTCTCGACGGCCACGGTTCCGCCATGCATCGCGATCAGCTCGCGCACCAGCGCCAGGCCGATCCCGGAACCCTCGTGGGTACGCGCCCGGGTGCGCTCGCCGCGGTAGAACCGGTCGAACACGTGCGGCAGATCCTCCGCCGCGATGCCAACGCCGGTGTCGCGCACGGTCAGCGTCACCTGCGACTCGTGCCAGGCGAGCGACACGGTGATCGCGCCGCTGAAGGTGAACTTGAACGCGTTCGACACGAGATTGAGGACGACCTTCTCCCACATGTCGCGATCGACGAACACCCGATCGGGCAGCGGCGGACACTCGACCACGAGATCGACGCCGGCACGTTCGGTCGCCGACCGAAATGCACTCGCGAGGTCGGCGGTGATCGTCGACAGGTCGGTCGGTTCGAAAACCGCCCGCACACGCCCTTCCTCGATGCGCGAAAAATCGAGCAGCGTGTTGACCAGCTTCAGCAGCCGTTGCGCGTTGCGGTAGACGGTGTCGAGATCCGCACCTTCGAGCACGCCTCGCGGCGAGGTCGCCGCTTCTTCGGTTGGTCCGAGCAGCAGCGTGAGCGGGGTCCGGAACTCGTGGCTGACATTGCTGAAAAACGCGGTTTTCGCCCGATCGAGCGCCGCCAGGGCCTCCGCGCGCCGGCGCTCTTCGTCGTAGGCCCGTGCGTTCGTCAGTGCGATGCCGAGTTGATCGGCCACGAGCTGCAGGAAGCTTCGGTAGCCATCATCGAACGGACGGCGGGGGTTGAGGCCAACGACCAATCGCCCCGGACGCGAGCCGCTCGGCGTCGGCATCGCGAGCGTCTGAATCCGATCGGGAGCCGCGACCGCGAGACGCTGCTCGGCATCCGGCGTCGCGCTCTGCAACTCGTCGCCGAGATAGGCAAGGGCAAATGCGACATCGTCGGGATGGCTGGCCAGGATTTCGGTCGCGAGCACGCAGGCCTCGCGTTCGGTGCGCGCGGCGGCGTTC
>DAISJF010000550.1:0-1716 GCA_036821625.1 Rhodanobacteraceae bacterium | reverse complement strand
ACGGCACCGATCCGTACGCGTTCGCGGCAGGTCTCGAGATCGCTTATGGCGGCGATATTCTGGGGAGCTCGATCATCGCCCGCAACACGGCTTCGGATCTCGGCGAGTTCGATCTCAGCGGAAGCGTCGCGGGCATCGGCGGCCACAACAACGACATCATGCAATTCAACATCGGCGTGCCCGGCGACACGATCCGTGACGATCCGGACCTCGGCCCGTTGCAGGACAACGGCGGACCTACACACACGCAAAGGCCATTCGCGCCGGCGGTGCTCGGCTTCGGCAACAACGTGCTGAACCTGGGCTGGGACCAGCGCGGAATCGGCTTTCCGCGCGTGGTCGGTGCGGGCGCCGACATCGGCGCGTATGAAACGAATCCTGACGTGATCTTCATCAACGGTTTCGACTGAAGCCGCGTATCGGGGTTTCTTTTTCCATCGAACAGGGGCGCGAGCGACCGCGTCAGTCGTCGGGGAGTTTGCACGAGGCAAAAAAATGAGTGGAACGATTGGAATCAACGGCAAGGGACAACGGATGTTGGCCGCCTGCATCGCAGCGATCTGCGCCGGCTCGGCGTCGGCCATGCCCGCGACGCTGCATGCGCCGGAAGCCGCCGTCGCGGGCGCGCCGCGCGCACCCGCGAACGTGGTCGTCACGAATTGCAACGACAGCGGCCCTGGAAGCCTGCGCGACGCGATCAGCAACGCGGCGACCGGAGATACGATCGATCTCACGCAGCTCGGCTGCAGCACGATCACGCTGACGACCGGCACGATCGTGATCGCACAAAGCAATCTCTCGCTGCTCGGTCCCGGCCGCTTCGGACTGACCATCGACGGCTCCGGATATCACGGCGAGTCGGTGTTCTACGACGTCGGCGACGAGGCGCTGACGATCAGCGATCTGACGGTCACCGGCGGCAGCAAGTACGAATTCGGCGAGGACGCAAGAGGCGGCTGCATCTACGGCGCCGGAAACGTGATCGTCGAATATTCCGCGATCTCGGGTTGCGGCGTCGAGGCTAACGGCGCAGGCGCATTCGGCGGCGGCGTGTTCGCGCGCGGACGCGTCTATCTCCTCAACAGCACGGTCGCGCTCGACCATGCCCGTTCGCCCGGCTACACGGACGGCGGCGGCGTCTACGCGCAGGGCGGACTCGTCGCAAAGTACAGCACGATCGCCGAGAACTACGCCTACGCGGAGTTCGCGACGACGTCGTTCGGCGGCGGCGTGTTCGCGCATGGCACCGTGCTGATCGAGGAGTGCACGATTTCGTACAACTCCGCCGGGCGCATGGGCGGCCTTGCGCTCGCCGATACGACGGGCCAGACCGCGACGATCTCGAACAGCACGATTTCCGGCAACACGGCAGGCGAGATCGGCGGCCTTTTCGTGCGGCCGCCGCTACAGATCTACAACAGCACGGTCGCGTTCAACAGCGCGTCCTACTGGACGGACGGCACGCACGATTTCGCGGCCGGGCTCTACCTCGCGTCATCCGCAGTGATGGACAGCACCATCGTTGCGAACAACGTAAACATCAACGCTCCCTACGCGACCGCCGATCTGACCGGCGCCGGCGGCGTGGTCATCAGCGGCGGTCACAACGACGTGATGTTCTGCGGCGTCGGCTGTCCGCCCGACACCTCGAACGGCGATCCGGGTCTGCATCCGCTCACGGACAACGGGGGTCCGACGAGGACGCTTCTGCCGACA
>DAISJF010000549.1:0-1721 GCA_036821625.1 Rhodanobacteraceae bacterium | reverse complement strand
TCTTCGACTATCACGACGGCGACATCTACTGGTGCACCGCCGACGTCGGCTGGGTGACCGGGCACAGCTACATCGTCTACGGCCCGCTCGCCAATGCGGCGACGACACTGATGTTCGAAGGCGTGCCGAACCATCCGGACACCTCGCGCTTCTGGCAGGTGGTCGACAAGCACAAGGTGACGCTGTTCTACACCGCGCCGACCGCGATCCGCGCACTGATGCGCGACGGCGAAGCGCCGGTCAAGAAGACTTCGCGCGCGTCGCTGCGGCTGCTCGGCACGGTCGGCGAGCCGATCAATCCCGAAGCGTGGGAGTGGTATCACCGCGTCGTCGGCGACGGCCGCTGCCCGATCGTCGACACGTGGTGGCAGACTGAGACGGGCGGAATTCTGATCACGCCGCTGCCCGGGGCGATCGCGCAGAAGCCCGGGTCGGCGACGCTGCCGTTCTTCGGCGTGAAGCCGGCCATCGTCGACGCCAACGGTGTCGAGCAACACGGCGCAACCGAAGGCAATCTCGTGCTCACCGATTCGTGGCCCGGCCAGATGCGAACGGTCTACGGCGATCACCAGCGCTTCATCGACACGTATTTCAGGACCTATCCGGGCACGTACTTCACCGGCGACGGCGCGCGCCGCGACGACGACGGCTACTACTGGATCACCGGCCGCGTCGACGACGTGATCAACGTATCCGGCCATCGGCTCGGCACTGCCGAAGTCGAGAGCGCGCTGGTCGCGCACACGAAAGTTGCCGAAGCCGCGGTCGTCGGAGCGCCGCACGACATCAAAGGGCAGGGCATCTATGCCTACGTCACGCTGAAGTCGGGCGAGCAGCCGAGCGACACGTTGCGCAAGGAGCTGATCGGCTGGGTGCGCAAGGAGATCGGCGCGATCGCGACGCCGGACTGGCTGCAGTGGGCGCCCGGCCTGCCGAAAACGCGCTCGGGCAAGATCATGCGGCGCATCCTGCGCAAGATTGCGGAGAACCAGCCGGACCAGCTGGGCGACATCTCCACGCTTGCGGATCCGTCTGTCGTGCAGAACCTCGTCGACGAACGGCTGGTGAAGTAGCAGCCTGCGCTCGCGCACCTTGCGGTCCGTCTCTGGCAGGCGACATGCGGCTCATCGCACGCGAAGAGTTCGAGGAAGTCTCATCGTCGGCTCCGCTTGCCGGGGATGAGATCCATGTCTGGCTGCTGTCGGTCGGCGGCACACCGGACCACCGCACGGTCGCCGTACGCGCGCACGCGCTGCTCTCGCGATTGCTGATTCAGCATGCGGATCTTGACCGGGAGCCCGAGCTCGCGCGCACCGAGCGCGGCAAGCCGTTCGCACCCGCGCTGCCGCACATCGATTTCAATCTCAGCCACGCCAGGGATCACGTGCTGATCGCGATCACGCGCGAGCAGTCGCTCGGCGTCGATCTCGAGCGCGTCGACCGCCGCATCGAGATCGAGGACATTTCGCGCCGCTATTTCTCGACTGCGGAGGCGGACGCGCTCGAAGCACTGCCGGAGACGTTGCGACCGGCCGCGTTCCTGCGCCTTTGGACCTGCAAGGAGGCCGTGCTGAAGGCGGTGGGCGAGGGCATCGCATTCGGCCTGGACCGGGTCTCCTTCGGCCTCGATTCCGATGGCTTCCCGACCGGCCTTGCGGGGATGGCGCCCGAGGTGGGATCGGCCGACTCATGGCGTCTGGCGCTGCTGGAACCGGCCTCCG
>DAISJF010000548.1:0-1723 GCA_036821625.1 Rhodanobacteraceae bacterium | reverse complement strand
GGCCCACGATGGGCGCGTGGATCACCTATGGGCTGGGGACGGAGAACCAGAACCTGCCGGCCTTTGTGGCGCTGCTGAGTCCCGGCGGGATGCCGGTGGCACGCTGGTGTCAATCTGGCTGCCAGAAGATGATGTGCGCACGGGGATGAAAGACGCAGGCAACGCGTGACCGAACGTCCGAAGGTATTGATCGTTGACGACGAACCCCTCGCCCGGCGCGGCCTCGCGCTCCGGCTCGCGCGCCATTCCGACGTCGAGATCGTCGCCGAAGCCGGCAACGGGCGCGAGGCGTTCTTCGCGATCTCCGAGCACCAGCCCGATCTCATGTTTCTCGACGTGCAGATGCCGGGGGTCGACGGCTTCGAGCTCATCAAGGCCCTCCCCGCAGCGCAGATGCCGCTGACGGTGTTCGTCACGGCGTACGATCAGTACGCGCTGAAGGCGTTCGAGGCGAACGCGCTCGACTATCTCCTGAAACCCGTCGAGGACGCGCGGCTCGACACCGCGCTCGATCGCGTCCGCCACGAGCTCTCGACGCGCGATGCCGACGAGCATCGCGGACGGCTGCTGCGGCTGCTCGGCACGATGTCGGGCAAGCCTGACCTCACGCTCGACGAGGCGCTCGCCGACGCCGACCGCGCCGGCGGCCGCCCCGCCGACGACCGGCTTGCGATCAAGGACTCGGGCCGAATCCTGCGCGTGCCGATGGACGACATCCTCTGGATCGACGCCGCCGGCGACTACATGTGCGTGCACACGGGCCAGGACACGCACGTGCTGCGCGCGACGATGCGCGAGCTCGAAGGCAAGCTCGATCCACGGCGGTTCCAGCGCATCCACCGCTCGACGATCGTCAACGTCGCGCGCGTGCGCGAGCTGCGCTCGCACTTGAACGGGGAATATTTCCTGATCCTCGATTCGGGCCAGCAGCTGAAGCTTTCGCGGAGCTACAAGGACAAGGTGCGGTTGCTGCACTGACGCGCTTTTCCCCTACCGCGCTTTCGCGCTTTTCCCCCTCTCCCGCTTGCGGGAGAGGGCTGGGGTGAGGGCAATCTTGTGACAGCGTCTCGCGAACCTGCCCTCACCCTACCCTCTCCCGCAAGCGGGAGAGGGGAAAAGATTCGTGAGGTCACGGTATGCGACCGCGCGATCGGCGAACGCAAACGTGCCGTGCTCGCGCATCTCCGTCGCGGCGTCAATCAGCGCGCCGAACGCAGTACGCGCAAGCGCACTGCCGACGCTGACGCGCCTGACACCGAGCGCCGCGAGCTCGCCGAGACTGAAGCGCGCACCGGCGAGCCCCATGACGACATTGACCGGCCGGTCGACCGATTTCACGACCGTCGCGATGTCGTCGCGCTCGACGAGCCCCGGTGCATACAGTACATCCGCGCCCGCCTCCTGATACGCCTGCAACCGCCGGATCACGTCGCCGAGATCCTTGCGCCCGACCAGAAAGTTCTCGGCGCGCGCGGTCAGCGTGAACGGAAATGGCAGCGCGCGAACCGCCTCGACGGCCGCGCGAACGCGGTCGGCGGCGATCGCGACATCGAACAGCGGCTGCTCGGGATCACCGGTCGAATCCTCGATCGACGCGCCGACGATGCCGGTCGTCGCCGCGAGCGCGTACGTCTCGGCGACGCCTTCGGGCGTCTTCGCGTAGCCGTTTTCGAGATCGGCGCTGACCGGAAGCTCCGTCGCGCCGACGATCGCCGCGACGTGA
>DAISJF010000547.1:0-1724 GCA_036821625.1 Rhodanobacteraceae bacterium | reverse complement strand
GTCGTCAACGAAGCGCCGTTTCCGCGTCGACTCATCGAAGCCGGCGCCAGCGGTTATCTGACGAAGGGATGTGCGGCCGACGAGCTGGTGCGTGCGGTGCGCCAGGTCGCCGACGGGCGCCGCTATCTGTCGCCGGATGTCGCCGAGCTGCTGGCGCTCGGCGCGCTCGACGGCAATTCCTCATCGCCGTTCGATGCGCTGTCGACCCGCGAGCTCGACGTCGCGCTGATGCTCGCGCAGGGCCAGGACATGCAGCACATCGCCAAGCACCTGAAGCTCAGCGCGAAGACGGTCGCAACCTACAAGTATCGACTGTTCGAGAAGCTCGGCATCGACAATCCGGTCGCGCTCGCGCACCTCGCGCATCTGCACGGGCTGCTCGACAACCGCGCGCGCTCGCTGGCCTGACGCGCGCGCAGTTTCTCAGGCGGCGTTGTCGGACTTCCGCTCCGTCGAATCGTCCGCCGTTTCGCTGCCATCGCTCATTGCTTCGCGGCGCACCGGCGTGATCGGTGACGACGCTATGGTCGGCTGCGTCGGTTGCGGATTCGCGCCCGCCTCGGATGGCGCCGAAGTCGGAGAGGCCAATGGCAGCTCCATCGTGTGGCTGCGATCCGGCAGCGATTCCGCCGTTGGCAGTGCCGGCGCCGGATTCGCAGCGATGGACTCGCGGGGCGCGGGCGTCAGCGCGAAAGGCGGCGGAGGCGTGCTCGCGGGTATCGAAGCGGGCGCAGGAGTGGGCGGCCTGTCGCTCCGCGGAGCGGGCGCCGGCGCCAGCGCTACCTCGATTGCGTGGGACGGAACATCGGACGAAATCGGCGAGCGCTCCGTCGACACCGGGAATGCAGCGGTCGGAGAGACCGGTGCGATCGACGTCGGCCGATCGCTGGTCGAATGGCTCGGCGGGATCTCGTCATGCGTCGCGATTCCGCGCGGCGTTTCCATGGATGCGACCGGGCGTTCCGACGATATCGCGGGTCTGTTCGCAGCTTCGGAGGCCGGAGGTGCGAACGGCGTGTGCGTTTCGGAGGGAGGAGGCGTCGTTCGCGGCTCGGGACCCGGCGCGGTCGGCTCTTGCGGAGCGGATCGCGGCGCCGCAGTCGTTTGCGCCGTTGACGCACGCGCCGCCTGCTCGCGGCTCGCATCTTCGTCGTCGAAGTCCTTCGTGTTCGCGACGACCTGCGCAGGCGCGGTTGTTGGCGTTTCTCCGGCGGCCGCACCCTTGCGGCGGCGACGACCGCCGCGACGGCCGCGACGGCGCGAGCGCATCTCGTCCCGAGGCGTCCCTTCGATCAGCGACGGATCGAGCGACGGTTCGGGAAGCGTCGGCGTCGTTTTCTCGGACGCGGCGGCGGAAGGTTGTGCACTCGGAGTCGCTCGCGTCGGGGGCGGCGTACTTGCCGCAGCCGCAGCCGGCTGCGCCTTCGGCTCGGCCTGCGCACGTTGCTGAGGCTGCGCCGCCGGGCGCGGCGCTACGACGGGCTGCTCGCCCGTGGTCCGTCCCGGACGCTCGTCGCGCCGCTGCGGATTGTTGCGTGCCTGCTGTTTCGCGGATTGACCTTGTCCACCGCGCGCATCGGGTGCACGTGCGTCGCGACGGCTGCCGGGTTGTGTTTCCTGACGTTGCGGACGCTGCGAGGGTGCGGGTGCGCGATTCGACTGACTACTGCGCTGCGCGGCGTCGCGCGACGGCTGCGGGCGAGGTGCAGGGCGCTGCTGTGGAG
>DAISJF010000546.1:0-1726 GCA_036821625.1 Rhodanobacteraceae bacterium | reverse complement strand
AGGCGCTCGACGACCGTCGCCATCACGCTGGCGAGCGAGTCGGTGTTGCCGCGCCGATGGAAGATCGTGCCGGCTTGCGCCGACAGCCAGCCGACGAAAGGCCATCCTGCGATCTCGCTCTTGGCGACGAAGCTGACCGGTCGCTGGCTGTGGATCAGCTCGATGTCGAGCCACGAAACATGGTTGGCCACGTAAAGCACCGCGCCCGGCAGCGGCTCGCCGAAACGGCGGATCGTGAAACCGAAGCGCCGCACCAGCGCACCGGACCACCAGCGGATCATGAACTTCTCGAGCGTCCAGTCGCCGACGCGGATGCGAGCCGCGACCGGATTCAGCACCAGCAGCGCGAGCGGTCCCGAGATCAGGATGTGCAGCAGCAGCAAAGGCGCGCGCGCGAAGTAGCGCAGGGTACGCCAGCGATCCCGCGGAACGGGCTCAACCGTGGAGTCGACGGAGCTGTTCATTGCACCGGCAATGGTAACGGATGCTTGGTGCGGTGCGGCAAGGAGGCCCGCGAAAGCGCAGTATCCCCTCTCCCGCTTGCGGGAGAGGGTAAGGGTGAGGGAGGCCCTGGGTTCGCCATACCAAGCTCGCCTCTCATCGGCCTCCGGCCCCCTTCTCCCGCAAGCGGGAGAAGGGAAGTCGCGCGTTCACCGGTCGAGCAGCAGCGCTTCACCTTCGGCCAGATCGGCCAGATGCTGTTCCCACCAGCGCGCCTCGCCGACCTGCGGAAACGCGCGCGGAAACGCGGGATCGTCCCAGCGCGCGGCGACCCATCCGGCCCAGTGGACCTGGCGCATGATGCGCAGCGGCTCGATCAGGGTCAGCTCGCGCGGATCGAAGTCTCGAAACTCCGCGTAGCCTTCGAGCAACGCGTCGAGCGCGCGCGGCGAAGGCGCGAGCATCCAGAGATCCTGCACGGCCGGACCCATGCGCGCATCGTCGAGGTCGACGAAGTGCGGGCCCGAATCGGTCCACAGCACGTTGCCGGCATGGCAGTCGCCGTGCAGCCGGATGCGCGCGATCGGCTCGATCGCGGCGAAGCAGGCGTCGATGCGATCGGCCAGCGACGTCGTGCGCGCGCGATACGCGTCGAAATGGCGTTCGGGCAGCAGCGCGGAGCCGAGCACGGCACGCGCCGCTTCGCGCACGAAAGTCGTCGCATCGATGGTGCCGCGGTGACGGAACCGATCGCGCGCGCCGACGCCGTGCATGCGCGCGAGCAGGCGTCCCATCCACGCCAGATGATCGGCGGACTCGAGCTCGGGCGCACGACCGCCGCGGCGTGGATACAGCGTGTAGCGGAAGCCCGCGTGCGTCAGCAGCGTGCGCCCCGCGAACGCGATCGGCGCGACCATCGGCAGCTCGGCCTCGGCGAGCTCGCGCGCGAACCCGTGCTCTTCGGCGATCGCCGCATCGCTCCAGCGCCCGGGCCGATAGAACTTCGCGACCAGCGCCGATCCGCCTTCGATGCCGACCTGGTAGACGCGATTTTCGTAGCTGCCGAGCGCGAGCAGCCGTCCGTCCGGTACCGCGCCGGTCGCCGCGATCGCATCGAGCACGACGTCGGGCGAGAGTCCCGCGTACGGCGTCGCGTCGTCGTTCACACCGGTCTCGGCGACTGCCGCGGCACGATCGCGAGCGTCAGCCGCGAGATGCACACGAGCTTGCCGCGTTCGTCTTCGATGCGGATTTCCCAGACCTGCGTGTTGCGTCCGACATGCAG
>DAISJF010000545.1:0-1734 GCA_036821625.1 Rhodanobacteraceae bacterium | reverse complement strand
ACGGATCCGCGCGCTCGATGTCTATGCACCGGGCTCGTACACGCAGTTCGGCAAGCTCACGTCGATCAACGAGGAAACCGGCGTGCCGGACTGGAAAGAAATGGTCAAGCAGCTCGTCGACGGCCACGAAGCGGTCGCGCGCACCGGGCGCGAGGTGTTCCGCGTCGCCGACAAGGCCGACGACCAGCCGACCGCGGATCTTGCGACGCAGCGTCTGCAGCAGCACGAGAAGACCGCGTGGATGCTGCGCTCGCTGCTGAAGTGATCGATCGGCGCAGGCTGCGCTAGAGCTTCCTGCGCGGCGGCACCAGCAAGTCGCCGAACAGGAGTCCCGCCACGATCGACAAGAGCAGCGTCAGCAGCGTGACTGCGGTGTCGATTCCGAGCAGCACGTCGCGCTCGAAGACGAAGCTCAGCGTGCGGAATCCGACGCTGCCCGGCACCAGCAGGATGATGCCGGGTTCGCGCACGAGCGCGCCCGGTCGCCGCGCGACGCGCGCGAACACGTTGCTCGCCGCGCCCACGATGAGGCTGCTGAGAAAAACGCCGAATGCCGGTGCGACTTTCGTCGCGCCGACCTGCGCGCAGACATACCCGAGCACGACCGAGGCGACGACGACCGGCACGTAGCGCCGCGGCGCGCGGAACAGCACCGCAAACGCGAACGCCGATGCGATGACGGCCAGCCATTCGGTCCAGGGCGGCACGGACGGCTCGACGTGCGACGGCGGCGCGATGTCGAACAACGCGAAAAGCTGCATCGCGGCGACCGTTCCGAAGGCGAGCTTCAGGAGCGTGGCGACCGCGCCCATCATGCGCGCCGTGCCGGAGATGAGATGCTGGCTCGACAACTCGCGCACGGCCGTCGTCAAGGTGAGGCCGGGCATCAGCACGATCAGGCTCGCGATGACGACGGCGCGCACGTCGATCGGCACCCAGTACACGGCGACGAGGATCGCAATGAACGTCGCAACCAGCGCCGAGATCGCTTCCGAGGCCGCGCTGATGTTCGGGCGATGCAGCGAAACCAGATTGACGATGCCGATCAGCGCACCGATGAGGGCCGCCGTCGCGATGCCGGCCCATCCCGCGTGCAGGATCGCGGCGATGCTGCCGGCAGAGACCGCGTAGCTCACGACTTCCCAGGCCGGATGCACGGCGCGCTCCGACAGCCGGAACGCGTAGAGGCGGCGGCGCCCGGCCTCGAGGTCGAGGCGCCCGTCGATGACCTGATCGGCGATCTCGTCGATCTGGCACAGACGCTTCAGATCCACCGATCCCGGCGGCAGGCGCGCGACCTGCGTGATCTCGGCGAGCGCGCCCTCGTCCGTCAGATCGGCAAACGACATCACGATCGAAGTCGGGGTCGACAGCACGTTGCAGGCGAGCCCGAGGCGCGCGCTGACGAGATTGATCACGTCCTCGAGTCGCGGCGCCGCGGTGCCGTATTCGTGCAGGCGCTTGGCCAGCTCGACGACGAACCCCATGCGTATGCGGAGTGGCGCGCTGGCGCCGGCGTCCTGGTTCATATCGGGCATAATGCCGCGCTTTGGCGCCGACGTGGAGCGCCGTGAGGCGCGGCGCGCGGGGAGCCATGGGGATCGGCGAAGCCTGTTCGATCGGAGCCGCGCTGTCCTGGGCCGGCGGCGTGATCGTCTACAAGCGGCTCGGCGAGTCGCTGGCGCCGCTCCATCTCAACCTGATCAAGAACGTGCTCGTGCTCGGCATGATCGT
>DAISJF010000544.1:0-1734 GCA_036821625.1 Rhodanobacteraceae bacterium | reverse complement strand
GCGGTTGCGTTCGGTGCGTTGCGCGCCTGCTGCTCGGCGCGCGCCTTCTCGGAAAGCTCGGCGTCGGGAATCACGACTTCGTTCGCTTCGAGCACCTTGTAGAAGTCGTAGCTCTTCTTCGGCGGTTCCTTCGCCTTGCTGTCGGCGACAGCCGGCTCGCTGGCCTGCGGCGCGGTCGCGGCGGGATTCGGCTGCGGCAGGTTCTTCCGGCGCAACAGCGGCGCCCAGTCCTTGAACAGCACGACCAGCATCAGCCCGATGCCGAGCACGAGACCGATGCCGACCCAGACCCACGCCGGCCAGGACCTCGAGCCGCCGCGCGTTGCCTGACGCCCCTTTCTTGCTGCCATCACATGCTCTCCGGGGCGGAAATGCCCAACAGGTCCAGGCCGTTCGCGAGCACCTGGCGCGTCGCCTGCGCCAGCGTCAGGCGTGCATCGCGCACGCCCGCGTCGTCGACGAGGAACTGGTGCGTGTTGTAGTACATATGGAACGCGGCCGCGAGCTCGCGCAGATACGTCGCGACCAGATGCGGCTCGAGATTCTCGCCGGCCGTCTCGACGACTTCCGGATAGCGCGACAGCTCGACCATCAGCGCCTGCTCCGACTCGCTGTCCAGCCGGGACAGTTGCGCCAAACCGTTGGCGCGATCCCACGTCAGGCCGCGCTCGGCGAGCTGGCGCATCACGCTCGCGACGCGCGCGTGCGCGTACTGGATGTAGTAGACCGGATTGTCGTTGGTCTGCGCGCGCGCGAGGTCGATATCGAAGACGAGCTGCGAATCGGACTTGCGCGCGATCAGGAAATAACGCGTCGCATCGCGGCCGACTTCGTCGATCAGATCGCGCAGCGTCAGATAGCTGCCGGCGCGCTTCGAAAGCTTCACTTCCTCGCCGCCGCGCGTGACCGTGACCATCTGGTGCAGCACGTATTCGGGATAGTGTTTCGGGATGCCGACGTCGAGCGCCTGCAGGCCCGCGATCACGCGCGCGAGCGAGCCGTGATGATCGGCGCCGAGCTCGGTGATCGCGCGCTCGTAGCCGCGCTGCCACTTGGAGAGGTGATAGGCGACGTCGGGCAGGAAATAGGTGTAGCTGCCGTCCGACTTGCGCATGACGCGGTCCTTGTCGTCGCCGAAGTCGGTCGTGCGCAGCCAGAGCGCGCCGCCTTCCTCGTACGTGTGCCCGGCGGCGACGAGCCGGCGCGTGGCCTCTTCGACCTTGCCGTCGCCGTACAGCGACGATTCGAGGTAGTACACGTCGAAGTGCACGCCGAATGCCTTGAGGTCCGCGTCCTGCTCGCGGCGCAGGTATGCCACCGCGAAACGCCGGATCGCGTCGAGATCGTCGATGTCGGCCTTGCCGACCACGTCTTCGCCGTCCGCGTGCACGCTTTCGCGCTCGAGATACGCGCGCGCGACATCCTTGATGTATTCGCCGCGATAGCCGTCGGCGGGCCAGCCGTCGCTGTCGGGCGCAATGCCGCGGCAGCGCGCCTGCACGGACAGCGCGAGATTCATGATCTGCACGCCGGCGTCGTTGTAGTAGAACTCGCGCACGACGCGCCAGCCGTTCGCGTCGAGCACGCGCGCGATCGAATCGCCGATCGCCGCGGCGCGGCCGTGGCCGACGTGCAGAGGCCCGGTGGGATTGGCCGAGACGAATTCGACGCCGGCCATGCGGCCCGCGCCGACGGTGCCGCGACCATACGCGACGCCGCGCTCGATGATCTCGG
>DAISJF010000543.1:0-1744 GCA_036821625.1 Rhodanobacteraceae bacterium | reverse complement strand
GGTCCCGACCGCCTCGTCCGCCAGCATGACCGGGATATCGTCCTCGATCCGGTAGATGGTGCGGCCGTCGCGGGTGATCAGGCCCGCTGCCGCAGCCGCCGTCACCGGCGTCCCGCCTTCGGTGCGGACGGCGCCGTGTGCTATCGCGCGATTCAACGCGTCGAGCTCTCCGGCGGAAAGATAACGCACCGGCGACTTCGTCACCGGGCAGCACAGGATGTCGAGAAGGCGTCGATCGATCATTTTTCGTTCGCGGCGATCAGCGTGTCGGTCCGCTCTGGAGCGCGCCGTGGGGGCGGCCCGGCTTTGCGCGTACAATATCCGTTTTGCCGCTGACCCTCCATGAGCGAGCCCGCCAAAGCACGTCCTCGCGTCGGTCTGGTCATGGGATCCCGCTCGGATTGGGAAACCCTGCAGCACGCGGCAGCCACGTTGACCGATCTCGGCGTCGCGCACGAAGTGCGCGTCGTCTCTGCGCATCGCACGCCGGATCTCCTGTTCGAATATGCCGGAAGCGCGGTCGATCGCGGCCTCGAAGTGATCATTGCGGGCGCCGGCGGCGCGGCGCACCTGCCCGGCATGCTCGCGGCGAAGACGCGTCTGCCCGTGCTCGGCGTGCCCGTGCAATCGCACGCGTTGAACGGGCTCGATTCGCTGCTGTCGATCGTGCAGATGCCGGCCGGCGTGCCCGTCGCGACGCTCGCGATCGGCCGCGCCGGAGCGATCAACGCGGCACTGCTGGCCGCTTCGATCCTCGCCACCCACGACGCTGCGCTGGCCGAACGCGTCGATGCGTATCGACAGGCGCAGTCGGCCGCGGTTCTCGAAAATCCCGATCCGCGCGCCGGCTGATGAAACCCCGGTCTGCTACGACGGCGCGGAGGCGTCGCGGTTCCGCCTTTCCCTTCTCGAGCGTGCCGGAGGAGGATGAGGGCATTCTCGTGACGGCGTACCAAGTACCGCCCTCACCCCAGCCCTCTCCCGCAAGCGGGAGAGGGGGAATCGCATGGCGACGATAGGCATCCTGGGCGGAGGACAGCTCGCGCGCATGCTTGCGATCGCGGGTGCGCCGCTCGGGCAGCGCTTCCTCGTCGTCGACAGCGCCGCGGACGCGTGCGCGAGCCAGGTCGCGCCGCTGCTGCGCGCCGACTGGCGCGATTTCGACGCGCTCGCCGAGTTCGCGCGGCGCGTCGATGTCGCCACGTTCGACTTCGAGAACGTTCCCGCGGAGACCGCGCAATGGCTGACCGAGCACACGCGCGTGTTTCCGAATCCGCACGCGCTTGCGCTCGCGCAGGATCGTCTGGCCGAGAAGAACCTTTTTCGCGAGATCGGGCTCGGCACGCCGGCATTCGCCGCGGTCGACAGCCGCGCCGATCTCGCGCGTGCGATCGAAACGATTGGCCTTCCGGCCGTGCTGAAAACGCGCCGGCTCGGCTACGACGGCAAGGGCCAGGCGGTGCTGCGCACGGAAGCGGACGCGGATGCCGCGTGGACGGCGCTCGGCAGCGCAGCGCTGATCCTCGAAGGATTCGTCGCGTTTCGCCGCGAGGTCTCGATGATCGCGGTGCGTTCGCGCAGCGGGGAATTCCGGCACTACCCGCTGACGCAGAACTGGCACGCCGGCGGGATTCTGGCCGCGAGCCTTGCGCCGGCGCCGGACGCGGCCGATCTCGAGCGTCGCGCGGTCGCGCACGCGCGCACGCTGGCCGAGCGGCTCGACTACGTCGGCACGTTTGCCCTC
>DAISJF010000542.1:0-1746 GCA_036821625.1 Rhodanobacteraceae bacterium | reverse complement strand
TCCCCCGCGACGATAGCTTGCAAACCCCGCCAGGTCCGGAAGGAAGCAACGGTAGTGAGCGATTCGGGTGCCGGGGTGCAGCTGGCGGGGCCGCCTCCTCGCTCGGCCTATCCGCGACTTGTCATCGCCGCCGCATCCACCGGCTTGTTGTCCGGATGCAGCCAGCCCGATTCGCCGTCCGCGTAGTGCTCGTTCTTCCAGATCGGCACGCGCCGCTTCACCTCGTCGATGATCCAGCGGCAGGCTGCGAACGCGGCATCGCGATGATCGGCGCTGACGCCGACCCAGACCGCCATCTCGCCGATCGCGAGCGAGCCCGTGCGGTGCGCGCAGCGCGCCGATCGCAGGTCGAACTTCGCTATCGCCTCATCGAGGATCGTTTCGCCTTCCTGCTCCGCGAGCGGAGCGTAGGCCTGATAGTCGAGCCGCGTCACCGCACGCGTGCCGTTGTGGTTGCGCACCCAGCCTTCGAACGTGACGCAACCGCCGGCGGCCGGATCCTCGAGGCCGACGCGCTGCGCCGCTGCGTCGATCGGCGTCGCACTGAGATGAAAGCGCCTCATCCGCCCGACACCGGCGGCAGGAACACGATCTCGTCGCCGTCGGCGAGCCCGCGTTCCCATCCGGACAGTACGCCGTTGATCGCGACGCGAAGCCGTTCCGGCGCAAACCCGAGCGCGTGCTCGCGGGAAATCTCGGCGTAGAGATCGCGCGGGTTCCGTGCGGACGTCTCGCGCGTTTCCTCGCTGCGTCCGGCGCGATCGGCCAGGCTCGCGAAATAGAGCAGACGGACTTTCACGCGACCACCCTGCCCTGTTTCACGCGTCGTTTGCCTCCGCTCTTCTCGATGAGCCGCACGCCCGCAATCACGATTTCGTGCGACAGCGCCTTGCACATGTCGTAGACCGTCAATGCGGCCACGGTCGCGCCGGTCAGCGCTTCCATCTCGACGCCGGTCTTGTGCGTGACCGCGACCGTGCAGCGGACCACGAGCTCGCTCGCATCGGCGAACGTGACGTCGATCGTGCAGCGCTCGATCGCGAGCGGATGGCAGAAAGGGATCAGCTCGTGCGTCCGCTTCGCCGCCATCGTGCCGGCGATGATCGCGGTATCGACGATCGAGCCCTTTGCCGAGCGCATGTCCTGGGCGCGCAGTGCCGAAGCGACCTCGCGCGGGAAACGGATGCGCGCCTCGGCCGTCGCTTCGCGCCGCGTCGCGGATTTCGCGCCGACGTCGACCATGCGCGGGCGGCCGGCCGAATCCACGTGCGAAAGCTTGCGCGCCATGGCTTCAGCCGCCGATTTCGTACATTTCGACGCGCTCGCGCGCGCCGGTACGCATGCCGCTGCGCAGCTCGCTGTAGCGGTCGTCGCGCGCGTCCCAGACCGCGCGGATGATGCCTGCAAGATCGGCGTCGCTCGCGCCGGCACGCAACGGCCCGCGCAGATCGTGGCCCGAGCGCGCGAACAGGCACGTATACAGGCGCCCGTCCGCGGACAGGCGTGCGCGCGAGCAGTCGCCGCAGAACGGCTCGGTCACCGAGCTGATGAAGCCGATTTCGCCGCCGCCGTCGGCGAACGCGTAGCGCTGCGCCACTTCGCCGCCGTAGTTCGCTTCCAGCGGCACCAGGGGCCAGCGCTCCGCGATGCGCGCGCGCAGCGCCGCGCTCGGCACGACCAGGTCGCGCTGCCAGTCGTTGCACGTGCCCACGTCCATGTATTCGATGAAGCGCACGATGTGGCCGG
>DAISJF010000541.1:0-1759 GCA_036821625.1 Rhodanobacteraceae bacterium | reverse complement strand
GACGGCCTGTTCCGTCGTCCAGCGCGGGAACAGGCCCGCGTGCACGAGCAGAAAGTTCACCGAACGGTCCAGATGCAGGAGATTGCGCCGGCGCAGCCAGTCGAGCAGCTCGTCGCGATCCGGCGCGAACAGCACTTCGCGCAGCTCGGGGTTGACGCGCTGCTGGTCCTCGCGCTTGCGCTCGCCGACCGCGAGCAGCGAAAGATCGTGATTGCCGAGCGTGACGATCGCGCGGTCGCCGAACGATTTCACCAGGCGCAGCACCGCGAGCGATTGTCCGCCGCGGTTGACCAGATCGCCGCAGAACCAGAGGCGATCGCTCGCCGGGTTGAACTGGATCTTCTCGATCAGGCGGGCCAGTTCATCGTGACAACCCTGGATGTCGCCGATGGCCCAGGTTGCCATCAGTGCAGCGTCCTTGGCACTGACAGCACGAACGCGGGAATGTCGGCGTCGAAGCGTGTGCCGTCGTCGGCGACCATCTGATAGCTGCCGCGCATCGTGCCGAGCGCGGTCTCGAGCACGGCGCCGGACGTGTACTCGTAGTCGTCGCCGGGCCGTACCCACGGCTGCTCGCCGACGACGCCGTCGCCGCGCACTTCGCGCACCTTGCCGTTGCCGTCCGTGATCACCCAGTGGCGCGACAGGAGCCGGGCGCCTACCGTGCCGCGGTTCTCGATCGTGATCGTGTACGCGAAGGCGTAGCGGTTGTCGGAGGGTGCCGACTGATCATCGAGAAAACGGGTGTCGACGGAGATGGCGATGTCATAGGGCTTCTTGCCGCTCATGGGGCCGATTTTTGCGCGAGCGGGGCGGTTCGGGCAAGGCGGGGAGAAATGACGGGAGCCGATGACCGGTAGCCGGTAGCCGGAAAGCAGCAGCAGCGCTTGTTGCTCGGCAACCGGTTGTCGGAAAGCGACGATGCTTCTTGCTCTCCGGCTGCCGGTTACCGGCTCCCGGCTACCGTCCCTTCGACCACCCGCGCCAACCGCACGAACTCCGACGGCGCGAGCTCTTCGGCGCGCGCGCGTGGATCGATGCCGGCGCCGACGATCTGCGCGACGGTCGCGACGTCGCCGAGCGCGTTCGCGAGCATCTTGCGGCGCTGTCCGAACGCAGCCTTGACTAAGCGCGCGAGCAGGACGTCGTCGGCGCGAGGGCGCTCGGTCCGCGCGCGCGGCGTCAGACGCACGACGGCCGACTCGACCTTCGGCGGCGGCCGGAACGCTCCGGCCGGAACGCGCAGCAGCGGATCCACGCGGCAGGCCAGCTGCAGCATGACCGACAGTCGTCCGTAGACCTTGCTGCCCGGCGCCGCGGCCATGCGCTCGACGACTTCCTTCTGCAACATGAAGTGCATGTCGCGGATCGCATCGACGTGATCGATGCAGTGGAACAGGATCGGCGAGGAGATGTTGTACGGCAGATTGCCGACGATGCGCAGCGGACCGCGGCGCGCAAGCGCGCCGAAGTCGACCGTGAGCACGTCGGCCTCGATGATCTCGAGCTCGCCAACGCCTGCCGCGGCCGCGCGAAGGCGCGGCACGAGATCGCGATCGAGTTCGATCACGGTCAGACGGCCGAGCTCGCGCAGGAGCGGCAGCGTCAGCGCGCCTTCGCCGGGGCCGATCTCGACGACGTCGTCGCCGGGCTCGGGCGCGATCGCCTGCACGATCTTGCGCAGAATGCCGGGGTCGTGGAGGAAGTGCTGGCCGAAGCGTTTGCGTGGGATGTGGGACGGCATCGGGGCGCGATTCTC
>DAISJF010000540.1:0-1767 GCA_036821625.1 Rhodanobacteraceae bacterium | reverse complement strand
ATGTCGAGCATGCGCGTGACGCCGCCGGCCGCGTTGTTCGTGTGCAGCGTCGACAACACCAGGTGTCCGGTCAGCGCCGACTGGATCGCGATGCGCGCGGTCTCGAGGTCGCGCATTTCGCCGATCATGATGATGTCCGGATCCTGGCGCACGATCGAGCGCAGCGCGTGCGAGAAGTCGAGGCCGATGGTCGGCTTGGCCTGGATCTGGTTGATGCCTTCGATCTGGTATTCGACCGGATCCTCGACCGTGATGATCTTGACGTCCGGCGTGTTGAGCTTGGAGAGCGCCGTGTACAGCGTCGTGGTCTTGCCCGAGCCGGTCGGGCCCGTGACCAGCAGAATGCCGTGCGGGAGCTCCAGCACGTTGATGAACTTCTGCAGGAACTGGTCCGTGAATCCGAGCGAATGGAAATCGAACACGATCGCTTCGCGATCGAGGATACGCATCACCACCGATTCGCCGTGTGCGGTCGGCACGGTCGAAACGCGCAGGTCGAGCTCCTTGCCCTGCACGCGGATCATGATGCGGCCGTCCTGCGGCAGGCGCCGCTCGGCGATGTTGAGCTTGGCCATGATCTTGACGCGCGAGATCACCGCCGCGGTCGAGGCCGCGGGCGGCGATTCGACTTCATGCAGCACGCCGTCGATGCGGTAGCGCACCTTCAGGCGGTTCTCGAACGGCTCGACATGGATATCCGACGCGCGCTGCTCGACCGCGCGCTGGATGATCAGGTTGACGAGTCGAATGACCGGCGCTTCCGACGCAAGATCGCGCAGGTGCTCGATATCGTCCTCGCTGCGCGTCGCTTCGTCGGACAGATTCTCGACGATCGTGCCCATCGCCGAGCGGCCGGAACCGTAATAGCGCTCGATGAGATCGTCGATCTCGCTGCGCATGCCGATATTGAGCCGGACCCTGCGTCCGGTCGCGAGCTCGAGCGCCTGCACCGGAAAGCGGTCGGCGGGATCGGCAACGAGCAGCGTGACATCGGTCTCGCTCTCGCCGATCGGACAGATGTGGTGGTGCTTGAGGAACCGCACCGAGGTCTGCACGTTGGCGGGCGGCGCGTCGGGAAACTCCTTCGCGGACAACAGCGGCAACTCGAGCAGATCGGAAACGGCCTCCGCCATCTCGCGTTCGGAGACAAGACCGAGCCGCGTCAAGAGCGAGACGAGACTGCCAGAAGCCGGATCCTCCTGATGCAGCCGGCGGCCGCGAACGAGATCCGTTTCCTTGAGGTGGCCCTGCGCGACCAGGAACTGGCAGATGCGATCGTCGAGGCTGCCCTCGGCAGCCTGCGGCGACGCGGGTGAAACGGGGGCGACAGCTGCCATCTTCCTGCTTCTCTCAAGGGCGCTTGTGCCCACTGCGAATTGTTCCATACCCGGTGCCCGGGTGCCGCGCGGGCGGCCTCCAAGCGCGCCGAAGCGCGCCGCACCGCAATGCGGGCGGCGCCGTCGTAACGTCCCTGCTGGCTTGGACCCCGCGCGGGCCGTCCGTCCGGCCTCACCAGGCGGTGTTCAGACCGCCGTTTCCACCCCAGGTTCCCCGTCCGGCCGGACCAGCTGCTCGATGAATCGCCGGTTCAAACCGATCCAGAGCGCGGCCGGAACGACCGCCGGCAGGATCAGGAAACCGAACTGGTAGGCCAGCGCGATCGCGTTCGGAGCCAGACCCGCGCGTGCCGCGGCCGCGGCGCCGGACGGGCCCGCTTCGAACGCGACGAACTTGAGCGCCTCGGCGCTGAGCCCGAAGGCCTGCGCG
>DAISJF010000539.1:0-1768 GCA_036821625.1 Rhodanobacteraceae bacterium | reverse complement strand
TGAAGCGCTGGCCGATGTCGCGCGCGATCTCGATGTGCTGCACCTGATCGCGTCCAACCGGCACGTCATTCGCGTTGAACATCAGGATGTCCGCGGCCATCAGCACTGGGTACATGTAGAGACCGGCCGTGATGCCGGCATCGGCGTCTTCGGCGCCGGCCGTGTTCTGATCGACGGCGGCTTTGTACGCATGCGCGCGATTGAGGAGCCCTTTCCCGGTGACGCAGGTCAGGAGCCAGGTCAGCTCCGGAATCTCGGGAATGTCGGACTGGCGATAGAAGAACACCCTGTCCGGATCGAGCCCGCACGCGAGCCAGCTCGCCGCGATCTCGAGCGTCGACTGCTGCACGCGCGCCGGGTCGTCGCACTTGACCAGCGCGTGGTAGTCGGCGAGGAAATAGAACGACTCGACGTCGTTGCGGCGGCTCGCCGCGATCGCCGGCCGGATCGCGCCGACGTAATTGCCGAGGTGCGGCGTGCCGGTCGTGGTGATGCCGGTCAGGACCCGGCGTTTCTCGGTCATCTGCAGCGATCTGGCTTGAGACGGGCGCGCCAGTTTACGGGATGGCGCGGCCGGGCTTAACCCCGGCTGCGGTTCCGGCCCGTTGGACGATCACCAACCCGGAGGAGCCAACCCAATGCGTGCCCTGCTTTTTACCGCCCTGCTGGCCGTGACCGCGAGCGCAAGCGCCACCGCGCGCGCCGGCAGCCTGCTCGACCTCGCCGTCGTCGACCGCGACACCGGCGAAACCCTGAGAACATACCGCGACCACGGCAGGCTCTACATCGCCGGCACGCCCGGACACCGCTACTCGGTGCGCTTGATCAACCGCACCGGCGGTCGCGTGCTGACCGTGCTCAGTGTGGACGGCGTCAACGCCGTGACGGGTCAGACCGCGAGCCCGGACCAGTCCGGCTACGTGCTCGATCCTTGGGAGTCGACCGAGATCGCCGGATGGCGCAAGAGCAACGACGAGATCGCGCAGTTCAATTTCACCGCACTGCCTGACAGCTACGCCGCGCGCACCGGACGGCCCGCGAACGTCGGCGTGATCGGCGTCGCGGTGTTCACCGAGCGCATGCCCGTCTGGCGCGAACGCGACGACGAAATCGCACGCACGGCACCGCCGCCCGCGCCGATGAAGGACCAGAGCGCAAACCGCGCACAGGATTCCGCTGCGGCCGGAGCGGCAGCGCCTTCTTCGGCGCCGCGCGAAGCGCAGGCCGAAAGCAGGATCGGCGCGTTCAAGAGCGAGGAACGTCTCGGCACCGGACACGGCGCGCGCGAGTACTCGCACGTCGACAACACGACGTTCGAGCGCGCGAGCCGCTATCCGGCCGAGCAGCTCTCGATCTGGTACGACAGCTATCGCAACCTCGTCGCGCAAGGGATCATCGAGCGGCCGATCGCACGCCGCGATCCGCAGCCGTTCCCGAACGGCTTCGTGCCCGATCCGCCGGCGCGCTGAGCTCGCAGGAGGTTTCAAATCGGCCGGCGACAGCGTATTCGCGTCGCCGGCCGGCATCACCGGACGCGGAATCGCTAACGTCGTCCTAACCTTTGCGCTGCCAGACTCGCCCGCTCGCGCACCTTCGAGGGGACGTTGTCATGCGCCGCTGGCTTTCCGCCGCGTTGCTGTTCGCCGTGTCGTTCGCCGCGCCGCCCGCGCGCGCCGACACGACGCTGCTCAACGTTTCCTACGATCCGACGCGCGAGCTCTATCGCGACTTCAACGCGGCCTTCGTCGCGAAGTGGAAAGCCGAGACC
>DAISJF010000538.1:0-1771 GCA_036821625.1 Rhodanobacteraceae bacterium | reverse complement strand
AGGTCGAGCACCCGGTCACCGAGCTCGTCACCGGCACCGACCTCGTGCGCGAGCAGATCCTGATCGCCGCCGGCGAGAAGCTCTCGCTGCGCCAGGAGGACATCCGGTTCACCGGCCACGCGATCGAGTGCCGCATCAACGCCGAGGATCCCGACACGTTCATGCCGAGCCCGGGCACGGTGAAGCGCTTCGAATGTCCGGGCGGCCCCGGCGTGCGCGTCGACACGCACATCTATGACGGCTACCGCATTCCGCCGAACTACGACTCGATGATCGGCAAGCTCATCGTGCACGGTCGCGACCGCGCGACCGCGATCGCGCGCACGCGCATCGCGCTGTCGGAGATGGTCGTCGAAGGCATCAAGACCAATGTGCCGCTGCAGCAGCGCATCCTGGCCGATGCGGGATTCCAGGCCGGCGGGCAGAACATCCACTACCTCGAGCGCCGGATGGCCGAGCAGCGCGAGAAGGCGATCGGACTCGGCTGACGAAGGGGATCGCAGATGAATCGGGGAGATGCGTGCCGGGCGCACCGCGGAATCGTCATGGTCGCGCTGACCGCGTGCCTCGCGGCCTGCGCCACGGCACCGCGTGCGCCGGAAGGCGGGCTCTCCGTGGCGCCAAGAGCGAACAAGCACTACGCAGTCGAGGGTGAGACCGTGCCGTTCAGCACGCTCGAAACGCGGCTCGCGAACGACCCGCCGCCGCGCGTCGTGATCGAGACGACGCGCCAGCGCGAGGGCGCTGCCTGCGTCGTCATGCTCGGGCTCAAGCTCGGCATTCCGGTCTGGACGCGATCGCTCAACGGGCGCATGCGGCAGATCAAGTCCGACGTCACGACGTCGGAAGTCGCCACGATCGAAAGCTGCCGCTGAGCGGACGCGCTGCACCCCCATGGCCTGGCTCGAGCTCTCCGTGATCGTCGCCGCGGACCGGCAGGCGGATGTCGAGGCCGCGCTCGAGGACCTCGGCGCGCTCGCGGTCACGCTGCTCGATGCCGAAGACCATCCGATCTTCGAGCCCGCGCCGGGCGAAACGCCGATGTGGCCGCAGATCGCGATGTCGGCGTTGTTCGAAGCCGGCAGCGACCGCGTGGGCCTCGTGCACGTGCTGACCGAGCTCGTGCCCGACCTCGCTCCGGAGCGCATCGGTTTGCGCGTCGTCGAAGATCAGGACTGGACGCGCGCATGGATGGACCAGTTTCAGCCGATGCGTTTCGGACGACGTCTCTGGATCTATCCATGGAACGTCGAGCCGCCGACAGACGACGTGAGCGCGGTCGTCGTGCGGCTCGATCCGGGGCTCGCGTTCGGAACGGGCACGCATCCGACCACCGCGCTCTGCCTCGAATGGTTCGATGGGCTCGAGCTTTCGGGCTGTCGTGTCGTCGACTACGGCTGCGGTTCCGGCGTGCTCGCGATCGCGGCGCTGAAGCTCGGCGCCGCGCGCGTCGTCGGCGTCGACAACGACCCGCAGGCGCTCGCCGCGAGCCTCGACAACGCCGAGCGCAACGGCGTCGCTGCGGATCTCGAGCTCGTCGTGCCCGAGCAGTTCGCCGCAGAGCCTGCCGACGTGCTCGTCGCCAACATCCTCGCCGGACCGCTGGATGAGCTCGCCGAACGCTTCGCCCGACATGTAAAGCCCGGCGGCGACATCGCTCTTTCGGGCATTCTCAAAGGTCAGGAAACGGCGCTGTGCGAGCGGTATCGGGAATGGTTCGAGGCGATTACGGTCGAACAACGCGAGGACTGGGTGCGAATCAGCGCCCGGC
>DAISJF010000537.1:0-1771 GCA_036821625.1 Rhodanobacteraceae bacterium | reverse complement strand
GGCCTGCCGCGAATGGCTCCGCGCGCCGGATCGCAAGCGCATCGACGACGATCTCGAATGGCTCTCGCGCGACGCGCATGCGCTGGTGACGGCCGATCATGCCGACTATCCGCCGCTGCTGCGCGAGACGCCGGGCGCGCCGGCGGCGCTGTTCATCGTCGGCGATGCGAGCGCGCTGTGGCACGCGCAGGTCGCGATCGTCGGCAGCCGCAACGCGACCGAGGGCGGTCTTGCGAACGCGCGCTGCTTTGCGCATGCGTTGTGCGCGGCCGGGCTCACGATCACGAGCGGCCTCGCCGAAGGCATCGATGCGGCCGCGCATTCGGCGGCGCTCGATGCCGGCGCGATCACGATCGCCGTGCTCGGCACCGGACCCGACCTCGTCTTTCCGCGGCGTCATCGCGAGCTCGCATCCCGGATCGCGCAAACCGGCGCGCTCGTCAGCGAGTTTCCGCCCGGCACGCCCGGACGGCCCGAGCACTTCCCGCGACGCAACCGGATCATCGCCGGGCTCGCGCTCGGGACGCTCATCGTCGAAGCCGGTCTGCGCTCGGGATCGCTGATCACGGCGCGCTCGGCGACGGATCAGGGTCGCGAGGTCTTTGCGATTCCGGGCTCGATCCACAATCCGCTCGCGCGCGGCTGCCATCGGCTGATCCGCGAAGGCGCGACACTGGTCGAGGCGGCCGACGAGATCACCGACGCGCTCGGCCCGCTCGCCGCGCGACTCGGCGCGCGGCTGCGCGAGCGGCTCGACATGGCGGAGGCCGAGAGTGCAGGGCCCGCGCCGACGACGGGCCGCGACCCGGCGCGAGACCGGCTGCTGGCCGCGATCGGTCACGAAGCGATGAGCCTCGACGCGCTGATCGAGCGCACCGGGATCGGCGCGGCGACCCTGTCCTCGATGCTGCTGATGCTGGAGCTCGACGGCGAGGTCGCCTCGGAACGCGGCGGCAAATACGTGCGCCGGCAGCCGGGCCGAGGCGGCGGCCCAGGTCATCCTTTTTAATCTATTCAATGAGTTGGACCCACAGGACCGGCCTCGTCCCCAGGCCGGAACGCAACTTTCGGCAACGCGCTTCGGCTTGACACGCCGCCGGAGCGTGTGTTTCCACTGAAAAGAGGGAACCCTGAACCACCCGCCCGACCCTTCTGGATGCGCACCACGCAGCCGGTGGCTGTCCGGCACCGCGGGCGAAGGACAAGGAAATGGCCAAGAACCTCCTCATCGTCGAGTCGCCTGCCAAGGCGAAGACGATCAACAAGTACCTCGGCAAGGACTTCCAGGTGCTGGCGTCCTACGGGCACGTGCGCGATCTCGTGCCGAAGGAAGGCGCGGTCGACATCGATCGCGACTTCGCGATGAACTACGAGCTCATCGACAAGAACGAAAAGCACGTCGACGCCATCGCCAAGGCCGCCGCCAAGGCCGAGGCGCTGTATCTCGCGACCGACCTCGATCGCGAAGGCGAGGCGATCTCCTGGCACATCGCCGAGATCCTGAAGCAGCGCGGCCTCCTGGACGGGCGCAAGGTGCACCGCGTCGTGTTCTCGGAGATCACGCCGCGCGCGATCCGCGAGGCCGTCGAGCAGCCGCGCAAGCTCTCGATGGATCTGGTCAATGCGCAGCAGGCGCGCCGCGCGCTCGATTACCTCGTCGGCTTCAATCTCTCGCCGGTGCTGTGGCGCAAGGTGCAGCGCGGTCTTTCCGCCGGTCGCGTGCAGTCGCCGGCGCTGCGCATGATCGCCGAGCGCGAGGAAGAGATCGAAG
>DAISJF010000536.1:0-1771 GCA_036821625.1 Rhodanobacteraceae bacterium | reverse complement strand
GGAGGAGGCTGTTTCTGCTGGGCCTGTTGCTTGCCGCAACTTGCGGTGATCACGACCAGAACGGACATCGCGATCGTTGTCACCGCACCAGAACGGATCATCGGTTCTGCTTCCTTGTGCTCAAGTGCGCTGCTGCCTGCGATTCAGTGCCGCCAGGACAGCCGCGCGGGCTGCCATTGCGATACTGCACCATATCGTACAGTTTTTGAAAATCGGGGACCCCCGCGCGGCCGGCCGCAAAGCGCCGCTACTTGCGCCGCCAGCGGAATGCAAGCGGTCTCGCGCGCAGTTTTGCCTTGAATTACCGGGGTTTGCACCTAGCTTTCTGTCACGGTCGAGGCGTATCCTTCGGCCCCTTCTCCGATACTCGATCGAGCCCTCCATGAATGCCCAGGGCGCAGTTCCTCTGCCGTCCGTCGCCGATGCCGATGCGATCCAGAACGTCCTGTCCGCCCAGCTCAGCGGGCAGCGGCTGCGCGACACGCAGGCCTTCGCCCGTGAATTCCTGCGGCGCCTCCTGCCCGAGGATCTGGCAGCCCGGTCGCCGGCGGAATGGGCCGCGCTAATCACCGGAGCGCTGGAATTCGGGCGCGAGCGCCGACCCGGGCAGACCAAGCTGCGCGTCTTCAACCCGAATCGGGCGGACAACGGCTACGAATCGACGCATTCGATCGTCGAGGTCGTCACCGACGACATGCCGTTCCTCGTCGACTCGGTCGGCATGCGCATCACCCAGTCCGGGCTGCAGCTGCACACGGTGATTCATCCGATCTTCCGCGTCGCGCGCGATCCGGGCGGACATCTCCTGAGCATCGGCGTCGAAGACGAGGCGCCCGGCCAGCCCGAATCGTTGATGCATTTCGAGATCGACCGCATCGCCGGCGCCGGAGAGCTCGAAAAACTCAAGCAGGGCATCGTCGCGACGCTCGACGATGTGCGCGAATGCGTGGCGGACTGGTCGGCGATGCGCGCGAAGATGCTGACGATCGCGGAGGATCTCCCGCGACGCAACATGCCGATCGACGCCGACGGCGTCGCCGAGGCGCAGGAGTTCCTGCGCTGGGCGGCCGACGACAATTTCACGTTCCTCGGTTATCGCGAATACGAAGTCGGCAGGGCAGGCAACGACGAGGTCCTGAAAGCCGTGGAAGGATCCGGCCTCGGCATCCTGCGCGGCGAGGAGCGCTCGCTCGCACCGCGCTCGCTGCGCACTCTGGTCGCGAAGGACCTGCCGCAGTCGGGTTCGATGGACGCGATCATCCTGACCAAGACCAATGCGCGCGCCAGCGTGCATCGACCCGGATACATGGACTACATCGGCGTGCTCGCATTCGATGCGAACGGCGAGCCGGTCGGCGAGCAGCGCTTCCTGGGTCTGTTCACTTCCGGCGCTTACATGCGCCGGCCGCAGGACGTGCCGTTGATTCGCCGCAAGGTCGAAGCCGTGCTGCATCGCGCGGGCCTCCGCCGCGATTCGCATTCGGGCAAGGCGCTGCGCCACATCCTCGAAACGCTGCCGCGCGACGAGCTGTTCCAGTGCACCGACGAAGAGCTCTATACGACCGCGGCGGGCATTCTCGCGCTGCAGGAGCGCGCCCGCACGCGCCTGTTCGTGCGGCGCGACAAGTACGGCAGGTTCTATTCGTGCCTCGTGTACCTGCCGCGCGACCGCTTCAGCTCGGAAGTGCGCGAGCGCGTCGAGGCAACGATCCGGCGTGCCCTGCACGGCGAGCGGGTCGATTCGTCGATCCAGGTCGGCGAATCGCCGCTG
>DAISJF010000535.1:0-1772 GCA_036821625.1 Rhodanobacteraceae bacterium | reverse complement strand
GCAGCGCTCGCGCTCGCGTACGCGACGCGCCGGCTCGATCGTCTGCGCAGCGCTCCCGACTGATGCGCGATCGCGCCGCCGCCGCCGCGTTCGGCGTGCTCGTCGCGATCGCGGCGCTGCTCGTCGCGTTCCTGTCGATGCGCTTCGGTTTCGAGCGCGATCTCAGCCACGGCAGCGGCGCCAGCCTCAGCGCCGCGTCGGTCGCGCTGCTGAAAACGCTCGACGCGCCGGTCGAGGTCGTCAGCTACGCCAGCCGCCAGGGCGGCTTGCGCGCGATCATCGCGAATTTCATCGAGCGTTACCGACGCGTGAAGCCCGACGTCGAGCTGCGCTTCGTTGATCCCGACGAGGATCCGCAGGCGATGCGCGCGGCCGGCGTCAGCGTCGATGGTGAGCTCGACATCCGCTACAAGGGCCGCAGCGCGCGGCTGAAGGTGCTCAGCGAGACCGAGCTCTCCAACGCGCTGCTGCGCCTTGCGCGCACGCGCGAGCGGATCGTCGCGTTCCTCGAGGGCGAAGGCGAGCGCCAGCCGCTGGGCAAGGCAAATGCCGATCTCGGCACGTTCGTCGCCGTGCTGGCCGATCGCGGACTGCGCGCCGTGCCGCTGCCGCTCGCGAACACCGGCAGCGTGCCCGAGAACACCGACCTCGTCGTGATCGCGAATCCGCGCGTCGCGCTCGCGCCGGCGGTCGCGCAAGAGCTCGTCGACTATGTCGATCGCGGCGGCAACCTGCTCTGGCTCACCGAGCCCGGCGAAGACGCCGGTCTCGATGCGCTGGCGAAGGCGCTCTCGATCCGCGTGCTGCCGGGCACAGTCGTCGATGCCAGCGGTACCGCGTTCGGGCTCAGCGATCCGAGCTTTGTCGCAGTGAGCAAATATCCGCCGCACGCGATCACGCACGGGTTTCTGCTGACAACGCTGTTTCCGCAGCCGGCCGCGCTCGCGCAGCTCACCGATCCGGCCTGGGATCTGAAGCCCATTCTGCGCAGCTCGGACAAGTCCTGGAACGAGACCGGCCGCATTCCGAAAGCCGGCGAAGCGGCCGACACGATCCGGCAGGATGCGGATCAGGGTGAGATTCCGGGTCCGCTCGATCTCGGCTTTGCGCTGTCGCGTCTGTCGCCGCGGCCGGACAAGCGCGAGCAGCGCGTCGCCGTGATCGGCGACGGCGATTTCCTCTCGAACAGCTTTCTCGGCAACGGCGGCAACCGCGAATTCGGCCAGCGCGTGTTCGACTGGCTGCTCGGCGACGACGATCAGATCGAAGTGCCGGACCGCTCGGCGCCGGATCGCACGCTGGCGATGACGCAGACCCAGCTGGGCGTGCTGGCCGTGGTGTTCCTGATCGCGCTGCCGCTCGCGCTCGCTTCGACCGGCCTGCTGATCTGGTGGCGACGGCGGCGGCGCTGACATGCGACGGCGCACGCGCACCAATGTGTTCCTGCTGGCGATGGTCGCGCTGCTCGGCGTCGCGGTCGTCGCGGAAATGCGTCGCGAGCACGCGCTCATGCGCGATCCGCTGACGGCGATCGACCCGGACATGATCCGTTCGCTCGCCATCACCTGCCAGGGTTGCACTGCGCGGCGCTACGAAAAGGTCGACGGCCACTGGATGATGCGCGAACCGAAGGCGCAACCGGCGAACGACCGCGCCGTCGCGCGGGTCGCCGCAATCGTGCGCGCGCCGGTGCGCTATCGGCGCCCGGCGAGCGAGCTCGACGCCGCGAAGCTCGGTCTCGATCCACCGATCGCGACGCTCGAAGTCGACGG
>DAISJF010000534.1:0-1775 GCA_036821625.1 Rhodanobacteraceae bacterium | reverse complement strand
GGCGGTTTCGTCGTCAACCAGGACGAGGCGGCCGAAGATCGCATCGTCGCCGATACGACGCCGCTGCCGTACCCGTTCCATTCGGGCGAAGAGCTCCTCAAGTACTGCGAGGAGAGCGGCAAGACCATCGCCGGCATCATGATGGAGAACGAGAAATCCTGGCGCAGCGAAGCGGAGATCCGCGCCGGCCTGCTCACGATCTGGCGCGCGATGCAGGGCTGCGTCGCGCGCGGCACGCGCGAAAGCGGAACGCTGCCCGGCGGACTGCATGTCAAGCGTCGCGCACCCGCGATGTTCGCCGACCTGAGCGCGCGGCCCGAGGCCGCGCTGCGCGATCCGCTGACGATACTCGACTGGGTCAATCTCTACGCGCTCGCGGTCAACGAGGAAAACGCCGCGGGCGGACGCGTCGTCACCGCTCCGACCAACGGCGCCGCGGGCATCGTGCCGGCCGTCATGCACTACTACGAACGCTTCTGCCCGAAATCGAGTGACGATGGACTTGTCGAATTCCTGCTGACCGCGGGCGCGATCGGCATCCTCTACAAGGAGAACGCATCCATCTCCGGCGCCGAAGTCGGCTGCCAGGGAGAAGTCGGCGTCGCCTGTTCGATGGCCGCGGGAGGCCTCGCGGCCGCGCTCGGCGGCAGCATCTACCAGGTCGAGAACGCGGCCGAGATCGGCATGGAGCACAACCTCGGGCTCACCTGCGATCCGATCGGCGGTCTCGTGCAGATTCCGTGCATCGAGCGCAACGCGATGGGCGCGGTGAAGGCGATCAACGCGCAGCGCATGGCGATGCGGAGCGACGGCAAACACCGCGTGTCTCTCGACAAGGTCATCAAGACCATGCGCGAGACCGGTCGCGACATGAAGGACAAATACAAGGAAACCTCGCGCGGCGGCCTAGCCGTGAACGTGATCGAGTGTTGAGACCTTCCCCTCTCCCGCTTGCGGGAGAGGGCTGGGGTGAGGGAAGCCTTGGTATGACCTCCCAAGAGCACGCTCATCCGCCGGCACGTTCATTCGCGCCATCCAAGCGCGCGGCTCCGCCGTGCACGTCCTTCCGTTCTGCCTCCCCCAAGCGGGAAAAGGAACTGCGCACGCCGCATCCCGCGACTAATCCGCCAGCTCGATCGTCGCAACCAGCGGCAAATGATCCGACGCGACGCGCGCGCGCCGGCTGCGGTGCGCCGCGACGTCGACAATGCTGGCGCCCGACAACGCGAAAATCCGGTCGAGCGGCAGCACCGGTGCGATCGACGGAAACGTCGCGAGCGCGGTGCTTTTCCCGAAGTGCGCCGCATGCTGAGAGAGCTCGCGCGCCCGCGCTCGCGTGATGTTGAAATCCCCGGCGAGCACGGTCGCCTGGTCCGGCGCGCTCTTGACGATCGCGAGCAGCCGCGCGAGTTGCTGCTGGCGCTCTGCGCTGCGCAGGCCGAGATGTGTCGCGATCACGCGCAGCCGGCGCTTGCCCCGCCCGATCGTCACGTCGAGCGCACCGCGCGGCTCGCGCGTGCCGACCGTGAGATCGTGCTCGGCCACCTCGAGGATCGGCCAGCGGCTGAGCAATCCGTTGCCGAACGTGCCGCCTGCGAGCGGCATCGTCGTCATGGTCACGAGGTCGAGGCCCGTGCCGGCGCCGAGGTGCGCATGCACGTCGAATCCGCGCACCGGCGAGAGGACTTCCTGCAGCGCGACGACGTCTTCATGGAGCTCGTTGATCACTTCGATCAGGTGCGCTGGCCGGAAGCGCCGATCGATGCCGATGCCGC
>DAISJF010000533.1:0-1776 GCA_036821625.1 Rhodanobacteraceae bacterium | reverse complement strand
GCGCGCAGCGTTCCGGCGAGCCACAGCGCGACGAGCAGCCAGACGATGCCCCGACGCGGAGGCGCGACTTCGTTCATTCACGCGGCTCCGGATCGAAGCGCCGAATCCAAAGCGCGATCGGCAGGCACAGGCTCGCCAGCGAAAAGCTGATCGTGAGATGCGCGTGCTTGGCGAACTCGACGTCGCCGTCGCCGAGCAGCGAGACGACGGACACGCTCGCAGCGCCGCTCGCACACGCGAGCGCGAACGCGCGCGAGGACGGCGACGCGCGACGTGCGAAGGCGACGACTGCGACCAGCCACGGCAAGAGCAGCAACAGCCATGCGAAACCGGCGCGCCGCTGGAACAGCAGATCCAGGCTCGGCGACCACGCCGGCAGCTTTCCGTATTCCGCGCCTTCGACGGCGCCAAGGTACGTCGGCTGCCAGGGCAGCAGCAGATTCGGAATGTGCAGCAGCGCGCGACCGAGCGCGGGCGGATCGGAGATGAGCAGCCACCACAGCGTCCGGTAATGCCAGCGGCCGATCGTCGTGCAGACCCGGTCGACCGGCGCGTGCATCGCGTAGACGCTCTTGCCGACGAAGGCGAGGCACTCGTCATTGATGCCGAGCGCTTCGACGACGCGATCGCGATCGCTCGTCTCCGGCAGCAGCACGAGCAGCGTGTAGTCGGCGCGATTGACCATGTCGATGTTGTGCGCCATCGGCGTCGAGCGCAGGCCGTTGGCGAGCTGCACGCCGAAGCCGAGCGCGCCGGCGATGAACAATGCGAGCGCGACGCCGCGTCCGGCGCGCCGTGCGCCGAGCCACACCGCGAGGCCGAGCACGAGCGGCAGAACGAGGTGCTGGAACTTGCTGGTCGCGAGCATCAAAGCGCCGAGCGCGGTGATCGCGAGCGCGGCGCGTGTCGGCCGCACCAGCGCGGCGGCGATGCCGACCAGGCACGCATAGCAGCCGAACACCGCGGCCGCCTCCGCGTAGAACGTTCCGAGGTACAGCGTGTTGGCCGGATCCATCGCGACCAGCGCAAATCCGGCGAGATGTGCGAGCGCGAGATCGACGCGCCGCTCGCGCAGGAAAAAATGCGTCGCCCAGATCGCGACCGCGAACCAGATCACGAGCCGCCATTCCGCGAGCCGTTGTACCGAATGGATCGTGCGCGCGCCGAGCGCTTCCGCGATGTGCCAGACCAGCGCGACCGGCGCCGTGAACACGAGATCCGACGTCCACATGCAGGTGCCCTTCGGCAGCGGCTGGAACGCGAAGCGCGAATATGGCGCGGGCGGATTCGAGCGGTCTGCCTGCACGCCGGGCCGCCACGGCGCGATATCGAGGCAGGCCGAGTAGCGGATCTGATCGTAGCTGTTGGCCAGCGCCAGCAGCGGATCGTGCCTTACCAGCGCCACGGAACGCCCCGCGGCCAGCGCGGCGAGAGCGATCAGCGCGATTCGCGCCCAGGACGGCAGTCGCAGGAATTCCGGCATCGATCGCTCGGCTCGGGCGGATCGCGGAGTGTAGGCGGCGCCGCCGGTCGGTCTCAATCGCGAAAGAAATGACAATCGCATCACACTCGCGATGCGAAGTGGACACGGTCCGGCACGCCAACGGCATCCGCGCGCCCCCTCCCGGGGCCGGTGCTACGATGCGCCAAATTGGCGGGCATCCGCCCGCGGGGGAGTCCCAATGAGAACGCGCCTGGGCCACTACGACATCGTCGCCGAACTCGGCCGCGGCGGCATGGGCGTGGTCTACAAGGGCCACGAGTCGTCGCTGAACC
>DAISJF010000532.1:0-1777 GCA_036821625.1 Rhodanobacteraceae bacterium | reverse complement strand
AGTTCACCGTGATCATCGGCGGCAGCTTCGGCGCGGGCAACTATGCGATGTGCGGACGCGGCTACCAGCCGCGTTTCCTCTGGATGTGGCCGAACGCGCGCATCAGCGTGATGGGCGGCGAGCAGGCCGCGAGCGTGCTCGCGACCGTGAGGCGCGACGGGATCGAGGCCTCCGGCAAGACCTGGTCGAAGGACGAGGAAAGCGCATTCAAGACGCCGATACGCGAGCAGTACGAACGCCAGGGCCATCCGTATTACGCGACGGCGCGGCTTTGGGACGATGGCGTGATCGACCCGATCGACACGCGTCGCGTGCTGGGCCTCGCAATTTCAGCATCCTTGAATGCAACGATCGAGCCGCAACGCTTCGGCGTGTTTCGGATGTAATTGCGACGCTCGTCCGTTTCCGGCCGTCGTTTGACGAGCCTGGGTCAATCTCTCCCAAGGGGTGGATCATGGTCACACACAGAGTTCTCGCCGTCGCGCTCGCAGCGGTACTCGTCGCACTGCTCTCGCCACAGACTGCGGCCGCCGGCGATGCGCCGAATTACAACTCTCCCGCGACGACCGATCGGCCGGTGCAATGGGGTTTCGGCACGCCCGAAGAGGACGGCAGGCCCGGCCAGTATTACTTCTACCGCGCCGTCGATGCGATCAAGCACAAGGAATACCGCTTCGCGATCGACATGTACGAGACGTCGGCGTCATGGGCGTACAAGCCGGCGCAATACAACCTCGCCGTGATGTACCTCAACGGCGAAGGCGTCCCGGTCGACAAGCCGCGCGCAATGGCGTGGGCGGCGCTCGCCGCGGAGCGCAACGATGCGGACTACGTGCAGGCGCGCGAGCTGATCTATGCCGAACTGACCGCCGACGACTTCGCGAAAGCCAACGAGATCTGGCGCGAACTCAAGAAGACCTACGGGGACGCGGTCGCGCTCGAGCGCGCGAAGACGCGCTGGGCGCAGGTGAAGGCCGGCATCACCGGCTCGCGCGTCGGCAGCATCGGCAACCTCAAGGTCGGCGCTGAAGGATCGAACGTGAAACCCGTTTACATCACGCCCGCCGGACGCGCCGCTCTCGACGCCAACACGTTCTCCGCGTTCGGCGTGCTGAGCGGCGGATCGATGGATGGCGCGACCGCGTATCGCCAGCTGCGCGAAAGCGACAATCCTTACGATCCGAAATTCGAGCAGCGCACCGGCACGACCGAGGTGGAGCCGATCGTGCCGCTGCCGGATGAGAAGGCCGAACCGGCCAAGGATGGCCCACCGCACAACACGTAGCTGCGTGTCCCCTCTCCCGCTTGCGGGAGAGGGTCGGGGTGAGGGAGGCCCTTGGTACGACGCTGCGCCACTTCCCTCATCCGCCTGCCGGCACCTTCTCCCGCGAGCGGGAGAAGGGAATACCTCTGCGGTTTCGCGAGAAACGCGACGCGTTGCGCGACCCCCTTCGCCGCGCTCCCGAGCACCCTCCGCCATTTGCGAAAAATCCGTTACGCGCCAGCGCGTTCAGCAACGTTCGGTGAGTTCGGTCACAGGTTTGTTCCGCAAGTGCCGTGCTACGCTACGAAACCCACCGAACGCAACTGACGCGGAGCTTGCAACATGGCCATTTTCAATCAACCGACCGCGGCGAAGAAGGAATCTGTGCCGTTTCCGTCCGACCCCATCCCCGCTCCCGCCAAGGAAAGCACGACGGCTCCCGACTATGCGCCGCACCAGAGTGCCGCGCGCTGGACCAGCGAGCGCACCGACGCGAAGGAATCGCTGATCGCC
>DAISJF010000531.1:0-1798 GCA_036821625.1 Rhodanobacteraceae bacterium | reverse complement strand
GGCGTTGACCGCGGGTGCGTGCAGACCCGCGCTGCGCAGTCGCGCGCCGATCTCGAGCCAGGGAGCGATGTTTTCCTTGTCCGGCGGCGCGTCCATGACGATGCGCGTGCCGGCCGGGCCGTGGACTCGCCAGTAGCTTCGAAAGCTCGCGTCGGCCGACGCCGGCTCGATGCGGACGCCGGACGCCGACAGCGCGGTTTCGGCGAAGCGTCTGAGCGCGTCCGGGCGCGTGCCGGTGTCGTTCATGTTCCGGAGGCGGTCGGTGGGTTCATGACTCGAGTCCAGTGTATCCGGACCCGCAAGGCCGCCGGGGAGGGGTCCAGGGCCGCGCCGGTTTGACCGCATGAGGGTCTAAATAGTACTATTTCAGTCCTGATTTGGACCCGCCGTCGTAAGGCCAATCGCCGTGCTCCGCGTCAGCAAACTCACCGACTACGCCACCGTCGTCATGGCCTGTCTCGCAGGCGCGGGCGACGGCGTGACCAGCGCCCAGGCGCTCGCCGAGCGCGCCCGTCTCGAAGCGCCGACCGTCAGCAAGCTGCTCAAGCAGCTCGCGCAGGCCGGTCTCGTCCTGTCGTCGCGCGGGATCAACGGCGGCTACCGCCTTTCGCGTCCGGCCGAGCGGATCTCGATCGCCGACATCGTCACCGCGATGGAAGGCCCGATCGGGATGACCGAGTGCAGCGCGCACGCGGGCCTCTGCGATCATGAACCGCATTGCGGCGTGCGCGTGAACTGGCAGCGGATCAATCACGCGATCGCGGGCGCGCTGGCCAACGTGACGTTGGCCGACATGCTGCATCCGCCGCCGAAAGCGCGCGCGACGATTCCGCTGCGGGTGGCGTGATGGCGACCGAGCGCAGGCAGATCGAGAACGCGCTCCGCGAGCGCCCGGCGACGCCGGACGCGGTCGCCGCGTCGATCAATCGTCGCTACGACGCCGGCTTCGTCACCGATATCGAAACGGAGAGTCTGCCGCCGGGATTGAACGAGGACATCGTGCGCGCGATCTCGGCGCGCAAGCACGAGCCCGAGTGGATGACCGAGTGGCGCCTCAAGGCATACCGCCACTGGCTGACGATGACGCCGCCGCACTGGGCGAAGCTCAGCATCGAGCCGATCGATTTCCAGGCGATCCGCTATTACGCCGCGCCGAAAAACCGGCCGAAGTCGCTCGACGAAGTCGATCCGAAGCTCCTCGAAACCTACGAGAAGCTCGGCGTGCCGCTGCACGAGCGCGCGCGTCTGGCCGGCGTCGCGGTCGACGCGGTGTTCGATTCGGTCTCGGTCGGAACGACGTTCCGCGAAGAGCTCGCCCGTGCGGGCGTGATCTTCTGCTCGATCTCCGAGGCGATCCGCGAGCATCCGGAGCTCGTGAAGAAGTACCTCGGCAGCGTCGTGCCGATCACCGACAACTATTTCGCGTCGCTGAATTCGGCGGTTTTCTCCGACGGCAGCTTCGTGTTCGTGCCGAAAGGCGTGCGCTGCCCGATGGAGCTTTCGACGTACTTCCGCATCAACGCGCGCGATACGGGCCAGTTCGAACGCACGCTGCTGATCGCCGAGGAACGGGCAATCGTTTCGTACCTCGAAGGCTGCACCGCGCCGATGCGCGACGAGAACCAGCTGCACGCGGCGGTCGTCGAGCTGGTCGCGCTCGATGACGCGAACATCAAGTATTCGACGGTGCAGAACTGGTATCCGGGCGACGAGAACGGCAAGGGCGGCATCTACAACTTCGTCACCAAGCGCGGTGAATGCCGCGGCGACGACTCGCGCATCACCTGGACACAGGTCG
>DAISJF010000530.1:0-1816 GCA_036821625.1 Rhodanobacteraceae bacterium | reverse complement strand
CCGGTGACTTGGCAGACTCTGGACATGCGAACCTCGCGAATCTCGATGACCATCCTTGGCCAGGACGGCGGCGGCCCAGCGGCGACGATGCGCCACGCGGTGCTGGAAGGGCTTGGCCGGACGACGCGGGCGGACCGTGTACCGTGATCCGCGTGGCCCGGGAAGGGCTAGGACCGGCTGAGCGAGCCGCGCTTTATAGCGGAATCAGGCGCTTGCGGCAAGTCCGGCGCGATTTCAGATCTCCTCGACGGGCGTCCGCTTCGAGCGCCGGATCAGCCAGCCTACGCCGCGCAGATCCGCGATCCCGACCAGCGCGCGGCCAAAATTATTGTACTTCGAGAGGCCGGTTCCGCGCGGCCGGTGATTGACCGGCACGCTCCTGACCATCCAACCGGCGCGCTGCATCAGCGCCGGCAGATAGCGGTGCATATGGTCGAAGTACGGCAGATCGAGAAATGCCGCGCGCTCGAACAGCTTGATGCCGCAGCCGGTGTCGGGCGTGTCGTCGCGCAGCATGCGGCGGCGGATCGCATTGGCGACGCGCGAGCCGAAGCGCTTGCTCGCGCTGTCCTGCCGGTTCACGCGCCAGCCCGCGAACAGCTTGATCTCGCGCGGCGACTCCGCGCGCATCGCGATCAGCTTCGGAATATCGGCCGGATCGTTCTGGCCGTCGCCGTCGAGCGTTGCGATCCATGCGCCGCGCGCGGCCTTGACGCCGTTGCGGATGGCCGTGCTCTGGCCGCTCTGCGACAGGTGATGGACGATGCGGAGCTCCGGGTACTGCGCCTTCGCCTGCTTCAGCACCGCGAGCGAGTCGTCCTTGCTCGCATCGTCGACGTAGACGATCTCGAAATCGGCGCGGCCGCGCAGCGCCGCGGCGATCTCGGCGAGCAGAGGCGGGATGTTGTCGCGCTCGTTGAACACGGGCACGACGACCGAAAGCTCTGGCATGGGCGAAGCGGGAAAGTGCGGGGCCGCGGATTATCGCCGATATCGTCGACGATCGGCCCGGCACAGAGGATCGAAAGCGCCCGGCATGCGCCGCGGCGCGAAACTCAGGGGCTGCCTGCGGCGGTCTCGGCGGGTCCCTGCAGCGCGTTGCGCCAGACATGCTCGAGCGAATCGAACGTCGCGGTGTTCTGCGACAGCAGGACCAGCGTGCCGTCCGCGATCGGCACTTCGCGGCCGCGCAGCGCGCCGCGCTCGAAGCTCGTGAGGCCGGGCACGCGGTAGTGCGTGACGTAGAGCACGCTGACCGGCTGATCGCCCTCGGGCATGACCATGTGCACCGTGCGATAGCTGCCGACCGGACATTTGTGCACGTAGCTGATGCCGTCGGGCACCGAGGCGAGCTGCACACCGCGATCTGCGAATGCGCTCCTGACCGCGCTGGCCGGAACCGGCTCGCGCAGATCGAGCGCCCCGCGCTCTTCGCCATTGACGTGCTCGACGACGAGATCGGGCAGCGAGCGGCCGACAGCGACCTGACGGCGCTCGATACCGATCGCGATCACGAGCGCGGCCGCCGCAGCCAGCGCGATCCACCCGTAGCGGAATCCGTTGCCGGTGCGGCGCTGGCGCTCGGCGGTGAGCTGCGTCAGCAGGATGCGGTCGGCGAGCCCTTCGGGCAGCGCGACCGTCAGCGCCTGCGCGATGCGCGACTCGAACGCCTGCGCGCGTGCGTAGGCTTCCTGGCAGCGCGCACAACTTTCGACATGTGCGCGCGCAGCCGGGTCCGTGACGCGCGGATCGCTGCCGAGGTGGCGTCGGAACTCAAGGCAGTCCATAGACCTCCGCCTCGCGCTCCTCGCCGTCG
>DAISJF010000529.1:0-1820 GCA_036821625.1 Rhodanobacteraceae bacterium | reverse complement strand
GCGTCGCATCGAGCCCCGGCGTCTCGGTCTGCACGAGCACGTGCGGCGGCGCGAAGTCCGGAAACACATCGAAGCGCGCGCCGAGCAGCGCCGCCGCGCCGAGCACCGCGATCAATACGCTGAGCGCGGTGACGATGCGCGGATGCGCGAGCGACGAGCGGACGATCGCGGCGAGCATCAGCTTTCGCCGGCCGGGAAAGGTCGCGTGCCTTCGCCTCTCCCGCTCGCGGGAGAGGCCGGCCGCAGGTCGGGTGAGGGAAATGCCGGTTCAATGCAGCGGTGAACCAGGATTCCCCTCACCCCAACCCTCTCCCGCAAGCGGGAGAGGGGGAAAAGCGCGCAACGCTCGTTCGACGCGCACGTTCCGGCGACGGTGCGGCGTCGAACGCCAAGGTCAATCATCCTCGTCCTCCGGGATCGCGCCGATGCCTTCCAGCGACCACAGCACGCCGGCGCCGTGCACGACGATCAGATCGTCGTCGTCGAGCCCGTCGACGAGCCAGCCGTCGCCGCTCTGCGTCAGCAGCGTGACCTTCTTGCGCGCGTAGCGCATGTTCGGGTCGCCGGGTTTCGCGTCGAGCTGGTGATACACGTACGCGCCGCCTTCCTCGTAGATCAGCGCGCCGCGCGGCACGAGAAAGCCCGCGCGCGCCGCTCCGCTCAGCGCAACGCCGAAACGCGCGCCGACCGCGAGACCGGCCGGCGGCTGCTCGATCTCGACCAGCAGACTCGCGCTCTGCGCCTCGGTCGCCTGTGCGAGCACGCCGAGCACGCGACCCTCCACGGCGATGCCGTCGACGTCGACAATCGCGGCTTGCGGCAGCGCGCCGATGCTGTGCTGTCCCGGCAGATCGACGCGCACGAGCGCGCTCTTGCCGGCGACGAGCGCATCGACGAGTTTCTGGCGTCGCGCCGCATTCGAAGCGATCGGTGCCCAGCGCAGTGCAAGACGCGCCGCCGCGGCATCGGCGGCCGCACGTGCGTGAGCCTGCTCCGCCTGTGCGGCCTCGAGATTCTTCAGCGACGCGCCGGCGCCGGCCTTGTACAAGCCCTGCAGCCGCGCCACTTCGGCGCTCGCGGCGCGCTCGGCCGCGCGATTCGCGTCGACCTCGCCGAGATCGCTGATCAGCGCCGACGGATCGAGCACCTGCCCGAACGCCGCGACGCGCTCGGCCGGCGCCGCCTTCACCGCACGCACGACAACGATGCCGACCGCCTCGCGCTGCTCGCGGTTCAAAGTGGGCGTCGTGCCCGACGCGTTCTTCTGCGCGTCGTCGTCCTGATCTGCGGCGCGCGTCGCCGGCACAAGCAGCGCCATCATCAGCGCGAACACGAAAACGCGCGCCCGACAGGAGAACGCTCGCTGCTCCTCGCCCATTCCCGATTCCCGATTCCCGATTCCCGTCTTCTTCATCGACCGTCTCCCGGATCGGCAGCGGACTCTGGCCTGGCCAGCGTAAGCTCAGGTCCCGACAGCGGCGCGTGCAGCGCATCCTCGAGCGCATTGCGCGCGGCCTGCAGGCGCGCGCGCGCCAGCACGGTGTCGAGCTCGGCGCGCAGCGTCACCACTTCGACGCCGGTGCGCTCCATGCGATCGCCGGCGCCGAGACCGAGCGCGACGTCGGCATGCCGCAACTGCTCGCGCAGCGCCCGGCCCCGCTGTTCCGCCGCATCGAGATTCGCGCGCGCGACTTCCTCGGCGCGCAGCGCGGCCTCGATCTCGCCGTAGATGTCGGCCTGGCGCGCCAGCATCTTCTGCCCGGCGACTTCGCGCGCCGCCTTCGCTTCCGCGATCTCGCCGCGGTTGCGCGAGAACATCG
>DAISJF010000528.1:0-1821 GCA_036821625.1 Rhodanobacteraceae bacterium | reverse complement strand
ATACGGCCGCGCGCTCAGCACTTCGGCGGCGAGCGGCGACGGTTCGGTCAGATCGCGCGCAACGATGCGCACGTCCCCCGATTCGAGCGCGCGCAGGAGCCGCTCCAGCCCTTCGATGTCCATCGCATCGTGCAGGCAGTCGTAGAGCGTCTGCGTGACGAGCGGATGATCCGGAATCTGCCGCTCGCCGACGATGTTCTCGAGGCACGCGACCTGATCGGGAAACACGGTCGCGAGCAGATCCTCGCCTTTCATGCGCTGCAGCTGCGGCGGCACCTTGCTGCCGCCGACGAAGCGCAGCAGCGCGAGCGATGCGGTCGCATTCCAGCGCCAGCGCACGCCGAACATCGGCGCATCGAGCAACGCCTGGATCAGCACGTCGCGCGCCGTGTTCGAATGCAGATACCGTGCGACGTCATCGAGCGGGAAGCTGTGGCTCGTCGACAGCGAAAGAATGATCGCGTCCTCGGTCGCCGCCGCCTGCAGCTCGAAGTTGAACGTGCGGCAGAAACGCTTGCGCAGCGCGAGGCCCCAGGCGCGGTTGAGACGGCTGCCGAGCGGTGAATGGATGATCAGCTGCATGCCGCCCGATTCGTCGAAGAAGCGTTCCATCGCGAGCTCGGTCTCGGTCGGCAGCACGCCGAGCGCGGCTTTCGCGGCGGCGAGATATTCGGCGATCTGGCGCGCCGCCGGCTCCGTAAGCCCGAGATCGCGCGCGAGCCACGCTGTGGTTTCGGTGAGGCCGTCGTCGATCTTCGCCGATGCCTCCTCGCGCAGCCGCGAAACGGCATGCGAGAGCTCGTCCGACCGACCCGGCGCCTCGCCGAGCCAGAACGGGATCGTCGGCGGCGCGCCCTGCGCGTCCTCGACGCGCACGCGGCCGCGCTCGACGCGCAGGATCCGGTAAGACATGTTGCCGAGCTGGAAAATGTCGCCGGCCAGACTCTCGACCGCGAAGTCTTCGTTGACCGTGCCGATCATCGTCGCCTGCGGTTCCAGCACGACCTCGTAATCGGCCGTGTCCGGAATCGCGCCGCCGGACGTGATCGCGGTCAACCGCGCGCCGCGGCGTGCGCGCAGCACGCCGTTGACCGCGTCGCGATGAAGGTACGCCGCGCGCTGGCCGACCCGGGTCGAGTAACCGTCCGCGAGCATGCGCACGACGGCGTTGAAATCTTCGCGCTTCAGCGTCGCGTACGGGTACGCGGCGCGCACGAGATCGAACAGCGCGTCCTCGCTCCATTCCTGGCACGCAACTTCGGCGACGATCTGCTGGGCGAGCACGTCGAGCGCGTTCGGAATCACCTCGAGCGCATCGAGCTCGCCGCGGCGCACCGCCTCGAGCAGCGCGGCCGATTCGACCAGCTCGTCGCGCGACAACGGGAAAAGCCGTCCTTTCGGCAGGCCGCCGACATCGTGATTCGATCGGCCGACGCGCTGCAGGAACGCCGCGATCGAGCGCGGCGAGCCGATCTGGCAGACGAGATCGACGTCGCCGATGTCGATGCCGAGCTCGAGCGACGCGGTGGCGACGAGCGCTCGCAATTCGCCGCGCTTGAGACGCTGCTCGGCGTCGAAGCGCAGCTCCTTCGCGAGACTGCCGTGATGCGCCGCCACTACTTCCTTGCCGAGCCGCTCGCTGAGATGCCGCGCCGCCCGCTCGGCCATGCGCCGCGTGTTGACGAAGATCAGCGTCGTCTTGTGCTGGCGGACCAGTGCTTCGAGCTTGGTGTAGACCTGCTCCCAGACGTCGCCGGACATGACCGCTTCGAGCGGGGCATCGGGGAGCTCCAGCGCGAGATCGCGCTCGCGCACGTGGCC
>DAISJF010000527.1:0-1825 GCA_036821625.1 Rhodanobacteraceae bacterium | reverse complement strand
CATGAGCAAGATCATCCGCCAATCGATCGTCATGCTTGCGCTCCTGACCGCGCTGACCGGTGTCATCTACCCGCTGGTCGTGACCGGCCTCGCGCAAGTCCTGTTTCCGCACGCAGCGAACGGTAGCGTGATCGAACGCGCCGGCAAGGCGGTCGGTTCCGACCTGATCGGCCAGCCGTTCTCCGATCCGAAGTATTTCTGGAGCCGCCCGTCGGCGACGACGCCGTTCGCCGACAACAGCGCATCGTCGACCGGATCGAACCTCGGACCCACCAACAGCGCGTTGACCGACGCGGTCAAGCAGCGCATCGACGCATTGCGCGCCGCCGATCCCGGCAACACCGCACCGGTTCCGGTCGATCTCGTCACCGCATCCGCCAGCGGCCTCGATCCGCACATATCGCCCGCCGCGGCGGCCTATCAGATCGGCCGCGTAACGCGCGTCCGTGGCATGTCCGTGCAGGAAGTCGAGAAGCTCGTCGCCGCGGCGACCGAGGGCCGCACGTTCGGCGTGCTCGGCGAGCCGCGCGTCAACGTGCTGCAGCTCAACCTCGCGCTCGACCGCAGATAGCGCTGCCAGCGGCGCGGGCTACCGCGCCGACGCGTCGGGCGCTCGGAGGTAGCCACGCGCGGCAGGGTTGCCGCATCATGGAGGCCGCCCGAACCGCGCCGCATGCTCCCTGCCGACTCCGAACGCCGTCCCGATCCCGACGTCCTTCTCGCACGCGTGAAGGACGAGGAATCGCGCGCGCGTCGCGGTCGGCTCAAGATCTTCTTCGGCGCGACTGCCGGCGTCGGCAAGAGCTACGCGATGCTCGAGGCCGCGCGCAAGCAGAAGAGCGACGGCGTCGATGTCGTGGTCGGCTACGTGGAGCTGCATGGCCGCCCGGAAACCGAAGCGCTGCTCGACGGGCTCGAGATCCTGCCGCCGATGCGCCTGGAGCATCGCGGCATCGAGCTGACCGAGTTCGATCTCGACGGAGCGCTGTCGCGCAAGCCGCAGCTCCTCATCGTCGACGAGCTCGCGCACAGCAATCATCCGGGCGCGCGCCATCCGAAGCGCTGGCAGGACGTCGACGAGCTGCTTGCCGCCGGCATCGACATCTACACGACGGTCAACGTGCAGCATCTGGAAAGCCTGCACGATGTCGTCGCGCAGATCACCGGCGTCGACGTGCGCGAAACGCTGCCGGACCGTTTCTTCACCGGCGCCGACGAGGTCGAGCTGGTCGATCTGCCGCCGGACGAGCTGCTCCAGCGCCTTGCCGAAGGCAGGGTCTACGTGCCCGACAAGGCGCGTCACGCCGCGCAGAATTTCTTCCGCAAAGGCAACCTGATCGCATTGCGGCAGCTCGCCTTGCGCGCGACGGCGGAACGCGTCGACGCCGCGATGCGCGAATACCGCGAGCGCCATGCGATCTCGGCGACCTGGGCCGCGAACGAGCGCATCCTGGTCTGCGTCGGGCCCGACCCGCTCTCGATGCGCCTCGTGCGCTCGGCCGCGCGCACCGCCGGCGCGCTGCACGCGGCGTGGTTCGCCGTCTACGTCGAGACGCCCAAGCTCGTGCGCCTGCCGCAGGCCGCGCGCGATCGCATCCTGCAAACGCTGCGTCTGGCCGGCGAGCTCGGCGCCGAAACCGCGAACCTGTCGGGCGAGAGCGTGGCCGGTACCCTGATCGACTACGCGCGCCGCAACAACGTCAGCCGCATCATCGTCGGCAAACCACTGCGCAGCCGCTGGCGCGATCGCTTCGAGGTGTCGCTGGTCGACGAACTGATCCGCCGCAGCGGAACGATCGATATCTACGTCGTCAGCGGAGAGCCG
>DAISJF010000526.1:0-1834 GCA_036821625.1 Rhodanobacteraceae bacterium | reverse complement strand
GTTGCTCGACGCGTTCGGCTCGTGCCGCCTCTGCCTCGTGCAGATCGACGGCATGAAGGGCTTTCCGGCCTCGTGCACGACGCCGGTCGCGGCCGGCATGAAGGTGACGACGCAGAGCGAGAAGCTCGGCCAGCTGCGCCGCGGCGTGATGGAGCTCTATCTCTCCGATCATCCGCTCGCCGCGATCACGGCGCCGCCCGGCGGACGCACCGAGATCGAGGAGATGGCCAGGGCGGTCGGCCTGACCGACGTGCGCTACGGCTTCGACGGCGCGAACCACGTGCAGGCGAAGAAGTCGAACGGTGCGGCGAACGAGCTGTTTGCCGCGATCGACGAATCGAATCCGTATTTCCGCTTCGATCCGGCGCAGTGCATCGTCTGCTCGCGCTGCGTGCGTGCGTGCGACGAGCAGCAGGGCACGCTCGCGCTGACGGTGCAGGGCCGCGGCTTCGAATCGAAGATCGCCGCGAGCCAGGACGACGATTTCATGGATTCCGAGTGCGTCTCATGCGGCGCCTGCGTGCAGGCGTGCCCGACCGGCGCGCTCGTCGAGAAATCGCTGATCGAAAAAGGTCCGCCCGAGCGCAGCGCGATCACGACCTGCGCCTACTGCGGCGTCGGCTGCTCGTTCCGCGCCGAGATGAAGGGCGAGGAGGTCGTGCGCATGGTGCCGAACAAGGACGGCCATGCGAATCATGGACATTCTTGCGTGAAGGGCCGCTTCGCGATCGGCTACGCGACGCATCCGGATCGGATCCTGAAGCCGATGGTGCGCAAGAAGATTTCCGACCCGTGGCGCGAAGTCAGCTGGGAAGAAGCGATCGCGTACTCAGCTGCGGAGTTCAAGCGCATCCAGGCCAGGTACGGCCGCGATTCGATCGGCGGCATCACCTCGTCGCGCTGCACGAACGAGGAAACGTATCTGGTGCAGAAGCTCGTGCGTGCGGGCTTCGGCAACAACAACGTCGACACCTGCGCGCGCGTCTGCCATTCGCCGACCGGCTATGGGCTCAAGAACACGCTCGGCGAGTCGGCCGGCACGCAGAACTTCGACTCGGTCATGAAGGCCGACGTGATCATGGTCATCGGCGCGAACCCGACCGACGGTCATCCGGTGTTCGCCTCGCAGATGAAGCGACGGCTGCGCCAGGAAAATGGACGCCGACGTGCGAAGTTGATCATCGCCGATCCGCGTCGCATCGATCTCGTGCGCACGCCGCACGTTGAGGCCGACTATCACCTGAAGCTCCGGCCCGGCACGAACGTCGCGCTGATCAATTCGCTCGCGCACGTTGTCGTCACCGAGGGTCTGGTCAAGGAAGACTTCGTCCGTGCGCGCTGCGAGCCCGAAGCATTCGAGAAGTGGCGCAAGTTCATCTCCGAGCCGCGCAACTCGCCCGAGGCGATGGAAAGCGTCACCGGCGTGCCCGCAGCCGACGTGCGCGCGGCCGCACGCATGTATGCGACCGGCGGCAACGGCGCGATCTATTACGGCCTCGGCGTCACCGAGCACTCGCAGGGCTCGACCATGGTCATGGGCATCGCAAATCTCGCGATGGCGACCGCGAACATCGGCCGCGAAGGTGTCGGCGTGAATCCGCTGCGCGGCCAGAACAACGTGCAGGGCTCGTGCGACATGGGCTCGTTCCCGCACGAGTTCACCGCATACCGGCACGTGTCCGACGACAAGGTGCGTGCGAGCTTCGAGAAGGACTGGGGCGTCAGGCTCGTCGCAGAGCCCGGACTGCGCATCCCGAACATGTTCGAAGCCGCGCTCGACGGTGAGTTCAAGGCGCTCTACATCGAAGGCGAGGACATCGCGCAGTCCGATCCG
>DAISJF010000525.1:0-1835 GCA_036821625.1 Rhodanobacteraceae bacterium | reverse complement strand
GCCCGGCCGGGCACCAACGGGTTCAGCGCCGCGGCGATGGTATCGCCGACGGAGGCCACTTTGCTGCTGGTACGCCCCGAGCCGCCGAACGCGATCGTCGTGCGGGGCAATCTCATAGGCGTCGACGCGACCGGCACGCATTTGCTCGCTCCGGGCGAAATCGGCATCAATATCGGAGAGACACTCGGCAACACCGGCGCCGGCACCGGCAATGTCATCGGTGGCGGCGCAGCCGGCGAAGGCAACGTCATCGCCGGCGCGAGCATCGCGGGCATCCAGATCCAGACGGACGAAACCGATGTCGTCGTGCAGGGAAATGCGATCGGCACGGATGCGGGCGGCACACTTGCGCTTCCGAATACGATCGGCGTAACCGCTTCGGGCGGCGGCGCCGTCGGCGGCACCTCCGCCGGCGAAGGTAACCGCATCGCGTTCAATACGCGCGACGGCATCGTCGTCCACGACGCCACGACCGTGTTCGCGATGCTCGGCAATGCGCTGTACGCGAACGGGACGCTCGGCATTTCGCTGAGCCCGACCGATCTGCCGACGCCGAATGACGACGGCGACGGCGACACGGGACCGAACAATCTGCAGAATTACCCGGTCATCGACGATGTGACGATCGGGCCACTGACCGAGGTGCATGTGTCCGGCACCCTCAACAGCACCGCCGATACGACGTTCCGTCTCGAGTTCTTCGCGAACGCAGGCTGCGATCGCTCCGGCAACGGCCAGGGCGAGATCTTTATCGGCACGACGGACGTGACGACCTCCGGCAACGACGCCGCGTTCGGTCCTCTCGACTTCACGGTGCCCGGCGACCGTCGCGTGATCGCGTCGACGGCCACGGATCCCGACGGCAACACCTCCGAATTTTCGGCGTGCAACACGCAGGACACCATCTTCAGCGACTGGTTCGAGGGGGATTGAGCGCCGGTCCGTGCCTCAGGCTGCCGACCCCGACGGCAATACGTCGAAGTGCTCGCAATGCACCGGTCCGCACGATCGCCTGTTCACGAACGGGTTCGAGTTTTCCTGCAGCGGCTGATGCCGCAGGCGACGACTCGCCGTCAAACGCCGCGCGCGGACTGTCCCGGCGCGCGGCATTTCCCTTCGGCTCCCGGCGCTTTACGCTGTGCGCTGATCGGGAGCCCGCATGCCGCCACCTCTCCATGCATTGGTCACCGGAGCCTCCGCCGGCATCGGCGCCGCATTCGCGCGCGAGCTCGCCGCGCGCGGGCACTCGCTGGTGCTGACCGCAAGACGGCTCGATCGCCTCGAAACGCTCGCGGCCGAGCTCCGCGCCGCACACGGCGTCGCGGTCGAATGCATTGCGTGCGATCTCGCCGATCCGGATGCGCCCGATCTCCTGCTCGCCGAGACGCAGCGCCGCGGCATCGCCGTCGACATGCTCGTCAACAATGCGGGCTACGGCGTCACCGGCAGCCTCGTCTCGCGCGAGTGGAAAGCGCACGCCGAGTTCATCGGGGTCATGATCGTGGCGCCGACCGCGCTCTGCCATCGCTTCATTCCCGGCATGCGCGAGCGCGGCTTCGGGCGAGTGATCAACGTCGCCTCGTTCGCGGGCCTGATGCCGGCGCCGGCCGGACATACGCTTTACGCCGCGTCGAAGTCGTATCTGATCCGCTTCAGCGAGGCGCTCGCGCTCGAGAACCGGCACCATGGCATCAACGTCTGCGCGCTCTGCCCCGGATTCACGCACTCGGAATTCCATGATGTCACCGGCTCGCGCAAGACCGTCTCGACGATGCCGGATTGGGTCTGGCTCGATGCGCGCGAAGTCGCACGCGACGGGCTCGACGCGGTCGAAC
>DAISJF010000524.1:0-1840 GCA_036821625.1 Rhodanobacteraceae bacterium | reverse complement strand
GAGCACGTTGCGGCCGGAATCGAGCGACACGTCGCGCTCGGCGGACTGGCCGCCCATGACCACCGCGACGCGTCCGAACTGTCCGGCGTCCGTGATCTTCATGCGGCGCTCCGGAGTTGCCTGCTCGCCGCGATCTCGTTCGCCGCGGCGCCGATGTCGCCGGCGCCGAGCAGCAGCAGCAGATCGCCGTCGCGCAACAGCCGCGGCAACGTCTGCCGGAGGTCGCGCGGATGCTCGATCAAGACGGGATCGACCTTGCCGCGTGCGCGCACGGCGCGCGCGAGCGCGCGCCCATCCGCGTTCGCGATCGGCGCCTCGCCGGCGGGATATACCTCGGTGAGCACGAGCACGTCGGCTTCGGCGAGCACGTTCGCGAAGTCGTCGAGCAGATCGCGCGTGCGCGTATAGCGATGCGGCTGGAACGCGACGACGAGCCGCTTCGACGGCCAGCCGTTGCGCGCGGCCGCGAACACGGCAGCGAGCTCGCGCGGATGATGGCCGTAATCGTCGACCAGCATCGCCGTGCCCTCGTCGAGCGCGATGTCGCCGCGCAGCTGAAAGCGCCGGCCGACGCCCTGGAAATTCTCGAGCGCACGCTGCATCGCTTCCGGCGGCACGCCGAGCTGCCATCCGACCGCGCACGCCGCCAGCGCGTTCAGCACGTTGTGGGCGCCCGGCAGGTTCAGCGCAATCGACCGCGAAGGGCCGCCGTTCGGCAGATGCAGCGTGAAGCGGGTCCGCTCTGCGTCGGCGTGGATGTCGCTTGCGCGCACGTCGGCTGCGGGCGCAATGCCGTAGGTCAGCACGCGGCGGTGCGTTTCGCGCGCGAGGTCGGCGACTTCGGGATCGTCGATGCAGAGCACCGCGACGCCGTAGAACGGCAGCCGGTGCAGGAAATCCGTGAACGCCTTGCGCACGCGGTCGAAATCGCCGTCGTAGTTCTCGAGGTGATCGGCGTCGACGTTGGTGACGATCGCGATGACCGGCGACAGCAGCAGGAACGAGCCATCCGATTCGTCGGCTTCGGCCACCAGGTATTCGCCCGTGCCGAGCCGCGCGTGCGCACCGGCCGCGATGAGCTGGCCGCCGATCACGAAAGTCGGATCGAGCCCGGCTTCCGCGAGCACGCTCGCCGTCAGGCTCGTCGTCGTCGTCTTGCCGTGCGTGCCCGCGACCGCGATGCCGCGGCGGAAGCGCATCAGCTCGCCGAGCATCTCGGCGCGCGGCACGACCGGAATGCGCCGCGCGCGCGCGGCGACGACTTCGGGGTTGTCCGCCCTGATCGCGCTCGACACGACGAGCACGTCGATGTCGGCGACGTTCGCCGCGTCGTGGCCGCGCGCAATATGCGCGCCGAGGCCGGCGAGCCGGCGCGTCGTCGCATTCTCGGCCTTGTCCGAACCGGATACGGAGTAGCCGAGATTGCACAGCACCTCGGCGATGCCGCTCATGCCGACGCCGCCGATGCCGACGAAATGCACGCGACGGAAGTCCTGCATGATGTCGCCGTGCTGCCGGAGCCCGACCGGTGTCATGCGGCCACCTCCAGACAAGCTTCGGCGATGCGTTTCCCGGCGAGCGGCTTGGCCAGCGTGCGCGCGGCCTCGCCCATCTGTATGAGCTTTGCGCGATCGCCGATCTCCTCGAACGCCGCGCCGAGACGCTTGACGAAATCATCGCCTTCCGCGACGAGCCGCGCGCCGCCGACCGCGACCATCGCCTCGGCATTCTTCGTCTGATGATCGTCGACCGCATGCGGATACGGCACCAGGATCGCCGGCACTCCGGCGGCCGCGAGCTCGGCCAGGGTCAACGCGCCGGACCGGCAGATCACGAGGTC
>DAISJF010000523.1:0-1861 GCA_036821625.1 Rhodanobacteraceae bacterium | reverse complement strand
CCCGCTACGCGCGGCCCGAGAATTCGCCGGTGGTCGTGTTGACGAGCACCTTCTCGCCGCTCGTGATGTATTCGGGCACGAGGATCTCGATGCCGGTCGCGAGCCGCGCCGGCTTCGGGCGCTTGGTCGCGGTCGCGCCCTTGAGCTCGGGCGCGGTGTCGACGACTTCGAGCGCGACCGTCGGCGGCAGCTGCAGCGCGACCGGCGCGTCTTCGATCAGCTGCACGTAGCAGCCTTCGATGCCGTCGATGATGTAGCCGGACGCGTCGCCGACGACCGCGGAGTCCAGCACGTACTGCGTGAAGTCTTCGCCGTCCATGAACACATAGGCATCGCCGTCCTTGTAGGAATAGCTGACTGCGCGGCGCATCAGCTCGGTCTCGCGCAGCTCGTCCTCGGCGCGCAGCGACAGGTCGAGCTTCTGGCCGCCCGGCACGCTGTACATGATGAAGCGGAACGTGACGTTGCCGCCGCGGCCCTGCGGCGAGCTGCGCTCGATGTCGCGGACTTGCCAGACCTTGCCGTCGTGCTCGACGACGTTGCCGCGCTTGATTTCGGAAGCTCGCATCCCGGGCCGTCTCGTGATCGAAGACGCCCATTGTAGCGTCATGGGACGCGACGGCCGGTGCGCATCGTTGCGAACGCCGGCCTGGCGAACGCCGCTCATGCCGCGCGTCTTGCCTGCGCGAGCAGCGCGAAGTGCATGAGGATGAAGAGCGGCACGAGAAAAGCCGGGATCAGCACGAGCGGCAGCGCTGCCATCGGCGCGGTCGTGACGGCCTCGTCGCTCGCGAGGAATCCGCCGATCGCGCCGAGACTGACAGCGACGAAGAGGTCGAGCAGCCCCAGCAGGTTCCAGCGCACGAACGCGCGGCTCGAGAGGAACGCGGACGACGCGGTCAGGCGCGAGAGCACCCATGGCGCGGTCGCGCCGATCGCCATGTCGCCGAGCCCGGCCGGCCAGGCGAAGAAGCCGGGCAGGATGCCGTACGCATAAAGCGCGACGAACCCGAGCCCGCCGAAACGCCATGCCTGGACGGAAACGAGCGTGCGCGGCTCGATCGCGAGCACCCATGCGCGAAACCGCGCCGAGAGGCGGAACGCGAGCACGGACGAGACGATCGGCGCCGCGAAGCCGATCAGGAGCGCGAGCGGCGGCGTGCCGCGCGGCGCGGCGAATGCGCCGTTCGCGCCGAGAATCAGCACGGCGGCCAGCCACGCGGCCAGCACGATCGCGACGGGAACGCCGGCGCGGCGAGCGGCCGGTTGCAGTGGGGTCGAGGACATCGTTGCGGACATGCGGATCCTCCAGTGACTTGCTATTTGCAAGTGACAGGACCGTAGCACCATCACTTGCATTTAGCAAGTGACAAGCGCACTATCCCATCCATGAAAGCCAAGCCGAAGGCCGGCGACTTCGCGCGCTCGCATTGCGCGGTCGCATCGACGCTCGACATCGTCGGCGACAAGTGGTCGCTGCTGGTGATCCGCGATCTCTTCGCGGGCAAGGCGACTTACGGCGAGCTGCTCGCGTCGGATGAGCGCATGCCGACGAACATCCTGGCCGATCGCCTGCGGCGTCTCGAGGACGCCGGCATCATCGGGAAATCGGCGTATCAGGAACGCCCGGTACGCTTCGCGTACGCGCTGACGCCGAAGGGCAGGGACATGGGCGAGATCCTGCTTGCGCTCGTGCGCTGGGGAAGGAAGCACATCCCCGGAACCGCGGCGCTCGACATCGCGTCGCGCTCGGGCAGCGCTGCGCGGACGAGTCGCGCGCGGAAGACGCGCAAGGCGCGCCGCGCGCAGTGACGTCTGCGATACCTTTGAGGCACTGGACCCCGGATCAACGCACGTCCCT
>DAISJF010000522.1:0-1870 GCA_036821625.1 Rhodanobacteraceae bacterium | reverse complement strand
ATGATGGCGGGGCCCGGTGCGACGGCGCGCTTGGTGCTCGATCCGCTGTCGGTGCTGTCGGCCGGCTTCTGGCTGTCGTTCGTCGGTGTCGCATTTCTGATCCTGTGCCTGGAGCGCCGTCGCGGCGTGCTTGGCTTCGTCCGCGAGCTGACCGTCGGTCAGATCGTGATGTCTCTGTCGCTGCTGCCGCTGACGGTCTGGTTCTTCGGCGAGGCTTCGCTGATCGGTGCGGTCTCGAACCTCATTGCCGTGCCGTTCGTGAGCTTCGTGATCGTGCCGCTTTGCCTAGTCGCCGTGCTCGCGCTGCTGACGCTGCCTGTGCTGGCGTCGCTGCCGCTGCTGGCGGCGGGCGCCTGTGCGCACCTGCAGTGGATCGTGCTCGAGCGATTGGCCGGGCTGCCTGGCGCACACTGGTATCTCCCCGAGGCCGGCCCCGGCGCGCTGATTCTCGCGATGCTCGGAGCGGTCTGGATACTGCTGCCGCGCGGCGTGCCGGCGCGCGGCGTCGGATTCGTCCTGTTCCTGCCGCTGCTGGCGCCGGCGCACGATCCGATCGAAGCGGGCGGTTTCGAAGCGGTCTTCATCGATGTCGGACAGGGGCTCTCGGTGCTCGTGCGTACGCGCGAGCACGCGCTCCTGTATGACGCGGGTGCGCGCTATCCGTCCGAATTCGATCTCGGCAAGGCGGCCGTCGTGCCGACGTTGCACGCGCTCGGCGTTGCGCATCTCGACGAAATCATCGTGAGCCACGGCGACAACGATCATGCCGGCGGCGTGCCGGCCGTCGCGCATGAGTTTCCGGATTCCGACCTTGCAGGCGGGGAACCGTATCGCGTGAGTTTCCCGATCCGTCAGTGCCTGGCCGGCGAATCGTGGAGCTGGGATGGCGTCGCATTCCGCGTGCTGTCGCCCGCGCCGGAGATGCTCGGGCCGCCCACGCAGCGCGGCGACAACGATCGTTCGTGCGTGCTGCTGGTCGAAGGCAGCGGCGGACGATTGCTGCTCCCGGGCGACATCTCCAGTCGCGTCGAGCCGGACGTGGCCGCTCGAATCTCATCGGCGCACACGCCACTCGTGCTCGGCGTCGCGCACCACGGCAGCCGCACGTCGTCGAGCGCGGATTTCATCGCCGCGACGCGGCCGACGCTCGCGGTGGTTTCAGCAGGCTGGCGCAGCCGATACGGCCATCCGCACGACGAGGTCGTCGCGCGTTTCCGCGAAGCCGGCGTGCCGTTGCTCAACACGGCAAGCGAGGGAGCCCTGACCGTGAGATTCGCCGCAGACGCAGGCCCGAGCGTCGCCGCAGAGCGCGAACGCCGTCGCAGGTACTGGCGCGAACGAAGCGTCGCCGCCTGCTGTCCATTGGGCAGCGCGTCGCAGAGTGGCGGCGGGTCCCGCTGCTATGATTCGCGCCTGTCGGGGGCCTCGCACCCCGCGGACGAACGGAAGGTGGAACCGTGCTCGAAATCCTGATGGCCGGCGGCTGGGCGATGCTGCCGATCCTGGTCTGCTCGGCGTTGGCGCTCGCGATCATTCTGGAGAGGTTCTGGTCGCTGCGCCGGTCGGCGGTGATTCCGCCGGGTCTCGGCGACGAGGTCCGCGAGTGGGCGCGCACGCGCAAGATCGACCCCGAGCACCTGAAAGTCCTCAGCACGAACTCGCCGCTCGGCGAGCTGCTCGCCGCCGCGCTCTCGGTGCGCAACCGTCCGCGCGAAATCATCAAGGAGCGCGTCGAGGACACGGGACGTCATGTCGTGCATCGGCTGGAGCGGTTCCTCAACACGCTCGGCACGATCGCGCTGATCGGTCCGCTGCTCGGCCTGCTCGGCACCGTGTTCGGTCTCATCAAGATGTTCTTCGCGGTCATGAT
>DAISJF010000521.1:0-1877 GCA_036821625.1 Rhodanobacteraceae bacterium | reverse complement strand
CCGCCGGCCACGCCGCGCAGGACTACGCGTGCCGGCGCCGTATCGGCCAGGTCCTCGCCGTCGACGGTTTCGATGGGCAACGCCGTCTCGATCGCATCGTCGCGGTCCGGCTTGAGCATCATCGCGACGACGCCGAGACAGAGCACGTCGCCGAGGCGAAGCAGCGCCTTCTCCCGCACCGGCCGCGCGTTCACGTGGGTTCGGGCGCCGAAGTCGAGAACCTCGAGCACGATGCCGCGCTCGTCGACGTTGACGCGAGCGTGCCACGGCGCGATGTCCCGACCATTGAGCACGAGGGTGTTGCCGTCCGCGCTGCCGAGACTGATCACGCCGCCCTCGACGACGAAGTCGCTATGCTCGCCGTTGAGAAAACTCAGGCGCATCCGATTCCAGCCGGCCGCTGCGGTGCGCCAGTATAGCGGCGGCTGCTCCGTTCTTGCGGCTGCGCTTTGCAAAGGCGCAAGGCGTCGTGTCGTCCCTCCGCCGCCGCTGAGGCATGATGGAGGCCGGACAATCGGGGAGCCGCAAAATGGCCGTCATCGATATCCAGCGCAAGCACGGCCGCAGCGTCAAGGACGCGAAGGCTGCCGTCGAGCGCGTCGCCAAGGCGATCGGCAAGCAGTACGGCATCGCGCATCGATGGGAAGGCAACGCGCTGAGCTTCTCGCGCACCGGCGTCAGCGGCTCGATTCGCGTCGCCAAGACGGGCGTCCATGTCCACGTGGAGCTCGGCTTTCTCATGAGCGCGCTGAGGCCGGCCATCGAGCGCGAGATTTCGCGTCAGTTGGACGACGAATTCGGTGCGGCCTGACGGCGCGCAACGCGTAGTGTGTCTGCTCTACCCCACCGGCCTAGAGTCGCTTCCACCCGCGGCATCCGCCGCGCGATCTCCTCGGAGCGACCCATGAGCAAGCCGAAGCTGAAGAACCGCACTCCCGCCGCCGCTGCCGTCCAGCAGGCTCGTGGCGTCAGCAAGACCGTGATGGATTCGGCCCAGCAGATCTGGCTGGCCGGCCTCGGCGCGTTCGTCAAGGCGCAGCAGGAAGGCGGCAAGCTGTTCGAGGCGCTGGTCAAGGAAGGCGCGGCGCTCGACGCGAAGACGCGCAAATTCACCGATGCAAAAGTCGCCGAAGCGCGCGGCAACGTCGAGACGACGCTCGGTCAGGTGCGCGAGCGCAGCCAGGAGACCTGGGACAAGCTCGAGAAAGTGTTCGAGGATCGCGTCTCGCGTGCGCTCGGCCGCCTCGGCGTCCCGGGCCGCGACGAGATTCGCACGCTGACCTCGCGCGTCGAAGAGCTGTCGCGCGAAGTGCGCAAGTTGAACGGCGGCGCGGCGCCGAAGAAGCGCGCAGCCAAGGCTGCCGCACACTGACGCTTTCGTCGTCGGCACCCGATCCGTCATCCCGGCCGGATCCACCGACGTCCCGCTGCTGGGCGGGGCCACGAACGTCGCTTCCGCGCCAGCGGGAGCGACGTTTTCTTGCTACCAGTGCACGCCGCGCATCAGCGACGCGAATGCGATCTGCTCGCTGGTCGGCGCCGCAGTCTCCTCGCGTCCCTTCATCCCCTTCGACGCCGACGAATCCGGGAACAGTCTGAACGCGGTGTTCATGACGATCTCGTAGGCGCGCGGCGCGAGCGCGTAGAAGATCTGCGCAAATGTGCCGAGTCGCGTGGCGATGCGCACCGGCCGCTCGATGATCGCCTCGACGATGATGTCGGCCGCTTCGTCGGGCGTGAGCGTCGGCACGGATTCGTACATCTTCGTCGGCGCGATCATCGGCGTCTTCACCAGCGGCATGTTGATCGTCGTGAAGTTGACGCCGTTGTCCGAATACTCGGCCTGCGCGCAGCGCGAGAACGCGTCGAGCGCGGCC
>DAISJF010000520.1:0-1881 GCA_036821625.1 Rhodanobacteraceae bacterium | reverse complement strand
GCTGGCTCGCGCTCGTCGCAACGGCGCTGCTCCTGATCGGCCTCGGCCTTTTCTGGACCACCGGTTTTCGCGACCGCATCAGCGCCGACGCCGCGACGACCGTGCTGCTCGCGCAACACATCCTCGACACGGGTTCGTTGCTGCCGGCCGACTGGTACTACGGCAACGGCGATCTGTGGATCCTCGGGCCGCAGCTGACGGCGCTGCCGTTCGTCGCGGTCTGGGGCGCGAAACCGCTCGCCCTGCTTTGCGGCAACGCGCTCGGGTTGGGCGTGATCTTCGCGGCCGCGTTCGCGCTCGCGCGTGTCGCGTGCGGTCGCTGGCCTGTCGCGGTGCTCGCGGCGAGCCCGGTTGTCGCGATCTATTCGCACTTCCAGCGCGAGTTCGTCGCGGTGCAGCTGTCCTACGGCTGGATGTCCGCGAAAGCCATGCTGCTGCTTGCCGCGGCGATCGTCTGGCTGCGTCACGGCGCACGCGCGCGGGCGCACGAGTGCGCGGCGTTGATCGCGTTCGCTGTCCTGCTCTGCGTCTGGGTCGCCGAAAATCCCGTGCGGCCGCTGATGTATGTCCTGCTGCCGCTCGGAATTGCGCTCGTGATCCGCGGCGTGCGGCGCGTGCGCGATCCGGCGGCGGCGCTCGGTGCGGCGAGCGCGGCTGCGTCCCTCGCAGGCTGGATCGTGCATCGATGGCTGCTGGGCCGGCTGCTGGTGGTCCCTGGGCTTGAAGCGTTCCATTTCGCGCCGATCGATGCTTGGCCGCAGCATCTCCACATCCTCGCGAGCGGCGCCCGGCATCTCTACGGCGGCGACGCGCTCGGCGAGCCGCCGCTGCCCTTCGTCGAGGTCGCGCTGGAGTGGATGCGTGCGGCGAGCCTTCCGCTGATCGCAGTTCTGTTCGTGCGGTCGCGCGTCGCCGGCATGCCGGTCGATCGCTGGCGCCGTGCGCCGCTCGACGTCGGCGTGCTCGATCTCATCGTCGTAGGCGCCGTGCTGATCGTCGGAACGCTGCTCGTCGATGCATTCGGCGACCGTTATCTGATTCCGGCCTGGCATATCGCGCTGGTCGGGATGATCGTCTGCGCCAGCGCGAGCGCGCACTGGCGCTCGATCGCCGTGGCGATCGCGATCGCGTTCGTTCTCGGCGGTGTCCTCAACGCGATCGGAATCCAAAGCGCGCACTCCGCGTCAGACCGAGCGGGCTTGCCGCGTCCGCCGCCCCTTGATGGCGTCGTCGCGACGCTGCGCGATCGAGGCTACGTGCGCGGCTTCGCGACGCACCGCTACGCGGGCGCGACCGTGCTGCGCAGCGACGGACAAATCGAAGCGTGCGACATCGCGTTCGCGCCCGAGCTCAGGCCTTTTCGCTGGCTGAATGCAAAGTCCTGCTTCGACCGCGCGCGATACGCGGACGGATTCTTCGTGCTGCTTGCGCCGGACGAGAGCGACGACGCGCATCGGACGATATTGAGCGAATCGATAGGAACGCCCGACATCGTGGCCGACGTCGACGGCTACTCGATCTGGATGTATGCCAAGGGCTCCGCGAACCTCGACTGGCTCGCGCGTTGACACGCTCCGTCAGCGCGTGAAAGTCGATACCCAGTTCGCCTCCCAGGTCCGGCCGCCGTCTTCGGAGAACGCCTGCTCGAACTTGAACGATTTCGGCGTGATGTCCGAGAACACGAAGCGCACGAAGATCGCACGCCCGTCGTAAGTTTCCTGATCGTAGAACTCCCCGCGGCCGTCGCGGAAGCCGCCGATCATCGCGTCGCCGAGCACGCCGCTCGCGCTGTTCGCGAAGTGCACGTGCTATTGCCGCGATTCGGGCTTGTAGGTGCGCAAGCTGAGCCCTTCGATGTGGCCGCCCGGTCCGTCGAGCTCG
>DAISJF010000519.1:0-1882 GCA_036821625.1 Rhodanobacteraceae bacterium | reverse complement strand
CGTGCCCCACATCGGCTTGCCCCAGATCGAGCCCGTCACCAGCGTGATCAACGTGAACGCCGCGCCGACCGGCGCGCTCGCCATGGCCAGGATCTCACTGAGCTTGATGCGCCAGACCAGCGCGATGAACGCGTTGAGCGCCATGAATGCGTACGCAAAAAGACTCATCCAGGCACATGGCACGTGCACGAAGATGATCCGGTACGCGTCACCCTGCTGGTAGTCGCGCGGCGTAACGAAAAGGCCGCCGTAGAGCGCGACGGCGCCGAGCACCAGCGCGATGCCGAACAGCCACGGCACCAGCGCACCGGCGATCCGGTAGAACGTCGGCGGCGAGCCGATCTTGTGGAACCAGAGTGTCAGCGCATTCATGACAACGAGATCTTCAGGGCGGCCGCGCAGGCCAGCGGCGCCAGCACGAGCGCCAGCGCCAGACCCGCGCCGAGCCAGAGCAGCGGCGCCACGAACGCCAGGCCCGCCTGCGCTGCATTGCAGGCGCCCGCGCCGAAGATCAAGACCGGCACGTAGAGCGGCAGCACGAGCAACGCGAGCAGCATACCAGAGCGGCGCAGGCCGACCGTGAGCGCGACGCAGACCGCGCCGATCAGGCTGAGCAGCGGTGTCGCGAGGGCGAGGGCGGTCAGCAGCACGCGCAGCACCGCATGCGGCAGGTTCAGCATCTCGGCGAGCAGCGGCGCGACGATCAAGAGCGGCAGCGCGGTCGTCAGCCAGTGCACGGCGATCTTGCAGGCGAGCAGCAGCGCGAGCGGGTGCGGCGAAAGCACGAGCTGCTCGAGCGAGCCGTCCTCGTAGTCGCCGCGGAACAGCGCGTCGAGCGCGAGGAGGCCGGAAAGCAGCAGCGCCACGAACACGACGCCCGCGGCGATTCGCCGCAGGTTCTCGGGTTCCGGCCCGAGCGCGAACGGAAACAGCGCGACGACGATGAGTGCGAACAGGATCGGGTTCAGCGCATCCCCGCGGCGGCGCCAGATGAGCGTGAGGTCGCGGCGGATCAGCGCGGCGCAGGCGGCGGACGACGTTCCGCTTTTCATCGGCTGCCCCCGATCCCGTCATTCCGGCGAAAGCCGGAATCCATTTTGCTCTGGCGTACGAAAACAAAAATGGGTTCCGGCTTTCGCCGGAACGACGAGCAGATGTCAGGAGGCATCGGCGCTCGCCTCCGCGTTCAGTTCGCGCAGAGTCCTTCGCAACGGAATCCGCCGCGGCGTTCCGCTCGTGAACGCATACGCGCCGTGCGACGTGATCAGCGCCGCGCCGCCGCGTCGCGCGTGCAGTTCGAGCAGTCGATTCACGAGCTTGATGCCTTCGAGATCGAGATTCGCATAAGGCTCGTCGAGCAGCCACAAACCGACCGGGGCGAGCAGCACGCGCGCGAGCGCGACGCGCTTTTTCTGTCCCGCGGAAAGCTGGCGCGTCGGCACGTCGGCAAATCCTTCGAGGCCGACGCCGGCGAGCGCGGTCGCGGGGCTCATCCCCGCGCGAAGGCCGCCGAGACCGGCCGCGAAGCGCAGGTTCTCATTCGCGGTGAGATCGGCTTTGAGACCCGGCTGATGGCCGAGCAGCGCGACCTGGTGCGAGAGCCGCGCCAGCGTCAACGGCTCGCCGTTGAGCAGGACCTCGCCGGAAGTCGCTTCGAGCAGACCCGAGAGCACGCGCAGCAGCGTGGTCTTGCCGGCGCCGTTGTCGCCTTCGATCAGCACGACCTCGCCGGGCTGCAGCACGAAATCGAGCGGCCCGAAGATCGGCTCGTCGTTGCGCGCATAGGCGAGACGGCGTGCTTCGAGAAGCGCGGGGCGATCGTGCGAGTCGATGGGACGCATCTGTTGCAGAGGCTAGCAAGCTTTCACCTCGTCGTCCCGGC
>DAISJF010000518.1:0-1886 GCA_036821625.1 Rhodanobacteraceae bacterium | reverse complement strand
CGGCCCTGGCCGCCGGTCATCGCCTTGAGCTCGGTCTGGTAGTCGACGACTTCGGCGAGCGGCACTTGCGCCTTGATGATGATCTCGCCGCCGCGCAGTGAATCGGTGCCGCTGATGCGCGCGCGTTTCGAGGCGAGACCGCCGGTGACGTCGCCCATGTGCGCATCGGGCACGAACACGTCGAGGTTCACGATCGGCTCGAGCACCTGCGGCTTCGCCTTCGCGATCGCGTCGAGGAATGCCTTCTTGCCGGCCGTGATGAACGCGATTTCCTTCGAATCGACCGCGTGGTACTTGCCGTCGTAGACGATCACGCGCACGTCCTGCAGCTGATAGCCGGCGACCGCGCCGTGCTCGAGCACCTGGCGCACGCCTTTTTCGACGGCCGGAATGAACTGGCCCGGGATCGTGCCGCCCTTGACCTGGTCGAGGAATTCGAAGCCGCTTCCGCGCGGCAAGGGCTCGACGCGCAGGAACACTTCGCCGAACTGGCCCGCGCCGCCGGTCTGCTTCTTGTGGCGGTGGTGGCCTTCGGCTTTCGCCGCGATGGTCTCGCGATAGGCGATTTTCGGCGGACGCGTCTTCACTTCCACGCCGTAACGCTCCTTCATGCGTTCGAGCATCAGCTTGAGATGCAGATCCGAAAGGCCGCGGATCACGCTCTCGTTGAGCTCCTTGTTGTGCTCGATGCGGAAGCACGGATCTTCCTCGCCGAGCTTGACGAGCGCGGTCGCGAGCTTCTGCTCCTGGCCCTTGTGCGCGGGCTCGACGGCGAGGCCGAACATCGGCACCGGAAAATCGAGCGGCTTGAGGTGGATCTGATCCTCGTCGTGCGAGTCGTGCAGCACCGCATCGAAATGGATTTCCTCGACCTTCGCGACGGCCGCGATGTCGCCCGGAATGGCCTGCTCGATCTCGGTGTGATCCTTGCCGCGGAGCTTGAACAGATGCCCGACCTTGAACGGCTTCTTGCCGTCGTCGATGAAGAGCTGCGTGTCCTTCCTGACCGTGCCCTGATAGACGCGGAACACGCTGAGCTTGCCGACGAACGGATCGTTGACGATCTTGAACACGTCGGCGATCACGTGCTTCTTCGGATCGGGCACGGCTTCGATCGGCTCGGCGTTCGCGCCGGCGCCTTTCACGAACTCTGGCGGATTGCCTTCCTTCGGATTCGGCAGCAGCCTGGCGACGAGCGCCAGCAATTCCTTCACTCCGGCGCCGGTGCGCCCCGACGTGAAGCAGATCGGCACGAGGTGGCCTTCGCGCAGGCATTGCTCGAACGCGTCGTGCAGCTCCTGGCCGGACAGGCCCGATTCGCCGTCGTCGAGATAGTGGCCCATGACGGCCTCGTTGATCTCGACGACCTGATCGATGATGTGCTGGTGCGCCTCGGCGACCGAGGAGAAATCGGCCTCGCCGCTCGGCTGGAAGAAGCAGTCGACCACGGTGCTGCCGTTCTTCGCCGGCAGGTTGATCGGCAGGCATTCGCTGCCGAACTCGTCGCGCAGCGCCTCGACGACGCCTTCGATATCGATGCCTTCGTGGTCGATCTTGTTGACGATGAGGATGCGGCAGAGGTTGCGCTGCCGCGCCCGCTCCATCAGCCGGCGCGTCTGGTGCGCGATGCCGACCGCCGCGTCGATGACGATCGCGCAGGTCTCGACCGCGGCGAGCGCCGACAGCGTCGGTCCGCGGAAGTCCGGCGATCCCGGCGTGTCGATCAGATTGATGTGCACATCGGCCGTGTCGATCGACGCGATCGAGGTGCCCAGCGAGTGCTTGCGTTCCTTTTCCAGCGGGTCGTGATCGGACACCGTGGTGCCGCGCTCGACCGAGCCTGCCGTCTGGATCGCGCCGCCGGCATGCAGCAGGGCTTCGAACAA
>DAISJF010000517.1:0-1895 GCA_036821625.1 Rhodanobacteraceae bacterium | reverse complement strand
TGGTCGGGGTGAGAGGATTCGAACCTCCGACTTCTACCTCCCGAAAGTAGCGCTCTACCAGGCTGAGCTACACCCCGAAAAAGCCGATGAATCCGGCCGGATCGGCCGGGCTGCGGAGAACCACGGTGGGTTGCGCCGAAGCGGCCGCGAATAGTAACGGCGCAGGCATCGCAGCGCAACATTCGGGTTGGCGCGGCAGGGCGGAGCGGGTGCATCTGCTAGGCTACGGCGCTTGAATTTGCGCGTGCGGCGGTGGCCGCGTCGCCAGTCCGAGGGTTCCGATGTCCGTGACGCAAGCCCGCACCATGCCCGGCGTGCTCGAGCTGCTGCCGCTCGATCAGGTCGCGTTCCAGGGCATGCTCGATGCGATCCGGCGCAACTTCGAGCGCTTCGGCTTCCTGCCGATCGAGACGCCGGTCATGGAGTTCGCGAACATCCTTTTGACCAAGGAAGGCGGCGAGACCGAGCGCCAGGTCTATTTCGTGCAGTCGACGGGCTCGATGGAGCAGGGCGAGAAGCCGGAGCTGGCTTTGCGCTTCGACCTGACCGTGCCGCTGGCACGTTACGTCGCCGAGCACGAGCACGACCTCACGTTTCCGTTCCGCCGCTACCAGATCCAGCGCGTCTACCGCGGCGAACGCGCGCAGCGCGGCCGTTTCCGCGAGTTCTACCAGTGCGACATCGACGTGGTCGGCAAGGACCAGCTGTCGGTGCGCTACGACGCCGAGCTGCCGGCCGTGATCTACAGCGTGTTCCGCGATCTCGGCATCGGGCCGTTCACGATCCAGATCAACAATCGCAAGCTGATGCGCGGATATCTAGAGACTCTCGGCATCGAAGGCGGCGAAAAGCACGGGCTCGTGCTGCGCGAAGTCGACAAGCTCGACAAGCGCGGCGCCGCGCATGTGCGCGAGACGCTGACGGGCGAAGCGCTCGGACTCGCGGCGTCGGCAGCCGACAACCTGCTCGCCTTCGTCAAGACACGCTCGACGTCGCTGGACGATGCGCTCCGGAAGCTGGATGCGCTCGGCGACGGCAACGAATCGCTGGAGCAGGGCCGCGCCGAGCTCAAGGAAGTGCTGACGCTGGTCAAGGCCTTCGGCGTGCCGGAATCGCATTTCGCGCTGAACCTCTCGATCGCGCGCGGGCTCGATTACTACACGGGCACCGTCTACGAAACGACGCTGAACGATCACGCCGAGATCGGCTCGATCTGCTCCGGCGGTCGCTACGAGAATCTCGCGAGCCACTACACGAAATCGAAGCTCCCGGGCGTCGGCATTTCGATCGGTGTGACGCGTCTCTACTGGCAGCTGCGCGAAGCGGGCGTCGTCGCGACCGGCGCGAGCACGGTTCAGGCCTTGATCGCCCAGATGGACGAGGCGGAGCTGCCGCGCAACCTCGCGCTCGCGACCGAGCTGCGCGACGCCGGAATCAACACCGAAGTCGTCCTCGAGCCGGGCAAGCTCGCCCGACAGTTCAAGTATGCGGACCGCGCCGGGATTCGCTTCGTGCTCGTGCAGGGTCCGGACGAGATCGCCAAGGGCGTCGTCACGATCAAGGATCTGCGCAAGCCGGATCAGTTCGAGGTTTCGCGTGCGCAGGCTGCGAGCGCACTGCGCGCGGCGCTCGCGCAGGATGACGCGACGGCTCGATCGGTCGGATGAGGGGCTGACTCGCGGGATCGCTCGACCATGCAGACGATTCTTCTGGACGGCAACAGTCTCACCCGCGACCACGTGATCGCGGTCGCGCGGCATGGCGCGAAAGTCGCGCTGGACGAGGCACAGCTCAGGCGCGTTCAGCGGGCTGCCGATTTCCTTGCCGACAAGGTCAGCTGTGGCGAGCCGATCTACGGGGTGACCACGGGCTTCGGCAGCAACGCGGACAAGCTG
>DAISJF010000516.1:0-1901 GCA_036821625.1 Rhodanobacteraceae bacterium | reverse complement strand
TCGTCAGCGTGCCGTCGTGCTGCTCGGCAATATGAGCATGGACCTCAGCGCACTGGGTCTGGCGCTTGTTGCCGGCCGCGATCCGCCGCCGCCGCCGCCGAAGCGTCGTACGACGAGTGCGGACGCGGCCCTGGCCTACGAAGGCCTGTATCGCTTCGACGGCGGCGGCGAGCTGGTCGTGCACGCGACGGCCGACGGCCTCACCGCGCAACGGACAGGAGAGGTTCCACAGTCGATGTTCGAGTACGACGACGATGCATTCGAGCTCGGCAGCGGCGCTGCGCAGCTCACGTTCCAGCGCGACGCCTCCCGCATCGCTGGCGCGACGCTGCATCAAAACGGCATGCACGTGCGGGCGCAGCGGCTGAGCGAAGGCGCGCCGCTGCTCAAGCGCAATCTGAGCCCGCTGCCTGCCGCGTCGCTCTCCGTCTACGCGGGCGACTACACGCTGGTGTCCGCGGTGCGCGCGCACGTGGTCGCTGCGCCGCCGGGACTTCGCGTGCAGCTCACCACGGCTGCGCCGATCTTCGTCGAGAGCTGCGCGCCGGACCGCTTCTGCGATGCGGACGGTGCGCTCGAAGTCGCGTTCACGCGCAATCGCGCCGGCCAGGTCGATGCGCTCGACTGGCGGCAGGGCGTGTTCGAAGCGAGCGCGAAGCGCGACGACTGGTGAATCCTCGCGCCGATATACTTCGCGCGTGACCCGGCTCAGCGTCAACGTCAACAAGATCGCGGTGCTGCGCAACGCGCGCGGCGGCAGCGAGCCCGATCCGGTCGAAGCCGCTCGCGCGGCACTCGCAGCGGGCTGCCATGGAATCACGGTGCACCCGCGACCGGACCAGCGCCACATCCGAGTCGACGACGTCGCGCGGATCGGCGCGGTGCTCGGCGGCGCCGAGTACAACATCGAAGGCAATCCGTTTGCGCCGCCGCGCGGCAGTTATCCGGGTCTGCTCGAGCTGGTGCGTCGGACGCGACCCGCGCAGGTCACGCTGGTGCCGGACAGCGATGCGCAGATCACGTCCGATCACGGCTTCGATCTCGCGCGCGATGCAGCGCGCCTCGCGCCGCTCGTGCGCGGATTCAAGGACATCGGCTGCCGCGTCAGCCTGTTCATGGACGCGGGTGCGCCGGGCATCGAGCGCGTCGCCGAGCTCGGCGCCGACCGGATCGAGATCTACACCGGCCCTTACGCGCACGCATTCGCGCGTGGCGACGCGTTGCGCGAGCTCGATGCGATCGCACGCACGGGCGAGAGCGCACAGGCGTGCGCGCTCGGCGTCAATGCCGGGCACGATCTCAACCAGCAGAACCTCGGCGCGCTCAAGCGCGCGATTCCGTTTCTCGCCGAGGTCTCGATCGGACACGCGCTGATCGGCGAGGCGATCTATGACGGCCTCGCGGAGACGATTCGCAGATATCTTGCGATTCTTTCCGCACGGTAGTCATGCCGGCGCGCGCCGGCCGCGCAAACAAAAACGGCGCTGCATCGCTGCAGCGCCGTCGATCTTTCGCCCGGAGGCTTCGCTTACTGCGCGGAGCCCGCCGAAGTCGTGATGAAGCCGATCTTGACCATGCCGGCGGACTTCGCGTTCGCCATCACCGTCGCGATCAACTGGTACTGCGTCGTCTTGTCGGCACGGATCTGCAGCTCCGGCTGCGGGTTCTTCTGAGCCGCGACACGGAGCTGCGCCTGGAGCATCGCCTCGGTGACGAGCTCGTCGTTCCAGTAGATATCGCCAGTTTCCTTGACCGCGAGGTCGATGGGCTCCGGCGGATTCTGTTCCTGCACGTTCGGATTGGCCTGCGGCAGGTCGATGCGGATCTTGTGCGACATCAATGGCGCCGTGATCATGAAGATGATCAGCAGCACCAACATCACGTCGACGAGCGGCGTGACG
>DAISJF010000515.1:0-1942 GCA_036821625.1 Rhodanobacteraceae bacterium | reverse complement strand
ACCCGCTTGCCGGTCGGCCTCACGTTCGACAGATCCGGTCGCCAGCCGAGCTGGAACGCCTTGTCCACGACGTCCTTCTCGATCGCGCCGATCGTGACCGCGCCGAATCCGTCGTTGAGCGTGCACGCGCCTTCGCACAGGCGATCCTGCGGGCAGATGCGGCCGCAGATTTCCGGCAGTGGATTGGTCTCGTGCATCAGCGCGGCCGCTTCGACGACGCGGCCCTGCTGCGCGAGCTTGAGCCAGTTCGGAATGTAGTTGTGGACCGGGCATTGCCATTCGCAATACGGATTGCCGCAGTCGATGCAGCGCGCCGCCTGCTGCTCGCCTTGGCCGCGCTCGAAGCTGCCGTAGATTTCCTGCCAACCGAGCACGCGCACGGCCACCGGCACTTCGTGCGGCGGCGCGCGCGGCACCTCGACGAAATACGGCGGTTTCTCGCTCATGCGGCGCGCTTCAACTCGTCGATCAGCGTGTCGAGGCCGGCCGCCTTCGGCTTGACCAGCCAGAACTTGCTGAGGAAATCGCGGAAGCGCTCCAGGATCAGCGCGCCCCAGATGCTGCCGGTCGCGTCGACGTGCGCGCCAATCAGCCGCCGCAGGTGCTGCAGATGATTTTCCATGCCTTCGAGCGAGATGCGCAGGATGTCGATCAGCTCGTGGTTGTAGCGATCGACGAAATCGCGCTCGGTGTCGAGCACGTAGGCGAAGCCGCCGGTCATGCCGGCGCCGAAATTGAGCCCGGTCGTGCCGAGCACGACGACGATGCCGCCGGTCATGTATTCGCAGCAGTGATCGCCGGTGCCTTCGACGACCGCGAGCGCGCCGGAGTTGCGCACCGCGAAGCGCTCGCCGGCGCGGCCGGCTGCGTAAAGCTCGCCGCCCGTCGCGCCGTAGAGGCACGTGTTGCCCATGATCACCGCATCGCGCGCGACGAAGCCCGCATCCTTCGGCGGATGCAGCACGATGCGGCCGCCGGCCATGCCCTTGCCGACGCCATCGTTCGCCTCGCCTTCGAGCACGATGTGCACACCGCCCGTGTTCCATGCGCCGAGACTTTGTCCGGCGCTGCCGGTCAGGCGCAGCACGATCGGCCGATCGCTCATGCCGAGATCACCGTGCCGACGCGCGACATCGCCTGACAGCCGCGCGCCGATCGAGCGATCCGTGTTGTGCACGGCATAGCGGAACTCACCGCCGCGGCCGTGCTCGATGGCGAAGCGCGTGTCGTCGGCGATGCGCGCTGCCAGCGTCCCGGGATCGCGCGGGACGTTGCGCGCGCCGCTGCAGATGCGTGCGCCCGCATCGACAAGGTCGGCGCCTGCGAGGAGCGGTGCGAGATCGATGCGGCGCTGCCGGCCTTCGAGATCGTCACGCAGGCGCAGGAGATCCGTGCGGCCGACGAGATCTTCGATCCGCCGGACGCCGAGTTGCGCGAGGCGCACGCGCACGTCCTCGGCGACGAAACGGAAATAGCGCGTCACTCTCTCCGCGGTGCCGACGAAATGCTGCTTGCGCAGCACGTCGAGCTGTGTCGCGACGCCAGTCGCGCAGGTGTTGAGATGGCAGATGCGCAGGTACTTGCAGCCCATCGCGATCATCGGCGCGGTGCCGAAGCCGAAGCTCTCGGCGCCGAGGATTGCGGCCTTGATCACGTCGAGCCCGGTCTTGAGCCCGCCGTCGGTCTGCAGGCGCACGCGATCGCGGAGGCCATTTCGGCGCAGCGTTTCGTGCGCCTCGGCGAGGCCGAGCTCCCACGGAATCCCGGCGTAGTGGATCGAGGTCAGCGGGCTCGCGCCAGTGCCGCCGTCGTGACCCGAGATCGTGATCAGGTCCGCGTAGGCCTTGGCGACGCCGGCCGCGATCGTGCCGACACCGGCATGCGCGACGAGCTTGACCGACACGAGTGCCTGCGGATTGACTTCCTTCAGATCGTAGATCAG
>DAISJF010000514.1:0-1953 GCA_036821625.1 Rhodanobacteraceae bacterium | reverse complement strand
GACGGCAAGATCCAGGATCCGGCGCATTTCTGCGATCGCGGCGCGGAGCGCAGCGCGGCGAGCACGGTGCGCTATCCCGTACCAGGCAACGATCTCGGCATCGCCCAGTGGGCCTACGATCACCGCAAGAAAGCCGGTCTCGCCACGGACACGCTGGCCAGCGCGACCGCGATCTATCTGCCGCTCAACGCGCTCAAGCGCTGCATCGGCGTGGTCGGTCTCAGACCTGCCGATCCGCGGCAGCTTCAGATTCCGGAGCAGATGCATCTGGTCGAGGCGCTGATCAATCAGGCCGCGGTCGCGATGGAACGCGTGCAGCTGGCCGAGGCCGCGCAGGAATCCAACCTGCAGGTCGAATCGGAGCGGCTCCGCAACGTGCTGCTGAGCGCGGTATCGCACGATTTCCGCACGCCGCTCGCGACGATCATCGGTTCCGCGTCGACGCTGCGCGACAGCGTCGCTCCGCTCGACGACGACAAGCGGCGCGCTCTGCTCGATACGCTGCTGCACGAGGCTGAGCGCATGAACCGCCTGGTCGGCAATCTGCTCGACCTGACCCGCTTCAGCGACGGCCGTATCGAGCTCAGGCACGACTGGATCGCGGTCGACGAGCTGATCGGCGCGGTGCTGACGCGTCTTTCCGATCTGCTCGCCGGCCATCCGGTATCGCTGCAGATTCCGCCGGACCTGCCGCTCGTGTCCGGCGACGAGGTCATGCTCGAGCAGGTGCTGTCGAACCTGCTCGAGAACGCCGCGCGGCATACGCCGGCCGGCACCGCGATCGAGATCTCGGCGGCGCCGGCCGCGGGGTCTCTCGAAGTCCGCGTGCGTGATCACGGGCCCGGCTTTCCGGCCGGCGAGGAATCGCGCGTGTTCGAGAAGTTCCACCAGGCGCGTCCGGAAAGCGCGCAAAGCGGATTCGGGCTCGGGCTTGCGATCTGCAAGGCCATCGTCGAAGCGCACGGCGGCGCGATTTCGGCGCGGAACGCGCCCGGCGGCGGCGCGGAATTCCGCTTCACGCTGCCGCTGCCGACGACGGAGCCGGCGGTGCCGTGAGCACGCCGCGCGCGCATCTGCTGCTGATCGAGGACGATCCGCAGATCCAGCGTTTTCTCGCGACCGCGCTCGACGCGCACGGCTACGCGCTGTCGGTTGCCGCGACCGGCGCGGAGGGTGTGCAGCTCGCGGCAACAAGGCAGCCCGACATTCTCATCGTCGATCTCGGTCTTCCGGACATCTCGGGACTCGACGTGATCCAGCGCGTACGCGAGTGGTACGCGCGGCCGATCATCGTGCTGTCCGCACGCGACAAGGAAACCGACAAGGTCGCCGCGCTCGATCTCGGCGCCGACGATTATCTGACCAAGCCGTTCGGCATCGGCGAGTTGCTCGCGCGGCTGCGCGTGGCGGAGCGCCATCTGTCCGGCCAGGGCGGTGCGCCCGGTGACGCGCGGATCGCGATCGGCGACGTGACGCTCGACATCGCCGCGCATCGCGTGCAGCGCAACGGCGCCGATCTCCATCTGACGCCGATCGAATACCAGCTGCTGGCGACGCTTGCGCGTCATCGCGGCAAAGTGATGACGCACCGCCAGCTGCTGCGCGAGGTCTGGGGCGCGGCGAGCGTCGAATCGCCGCAGTACCTGCGCATCTACATGCGCGCGCTGCGTCGCAAGATCGAGACCGACCCGGCGCGGCCGCGCCTGCTGCTGACGGAAGTCGGCGTTGGCTACCGACTGGCCGACGAGACCTGAGCCGTCACTTCCCCCTCTCCCGCTTGCGGGAGAGGGCTGGGGTGGGGCGATCTGGTCCCGACGCACGAGCCTTGAGCCGTCACTTCCCCCTCTCCCGCTTGCGGGAGAGGGCTGGGGTGAGGGCGATCTCGTGCCGACGCACGAGCCTTGAGCCATCACTTCCCCCTCTCCCGCTTGCGGGAGAGGGCTGGGGTGAGGG
>DAISJF010000513.1:0-1955 GCA_036821625.1 Rhodanobacteraceae bacterium | reverse complement strand
GCGTGCTCAAGTTCATGGACCGCTCGTCGGTCGAGGCACGCTATCACGAGGAGATCTACCAGCTCGCGACGGTCGATCCGCTGACGGATCTGTACAACCGACGCCAGTTCCTCGAGCTGCTCGAGAAGGAGCTGGCGCGTGCGGCGAATCATCGCAGGCCACTCGCGCTCCTGATCATCGACATCGATCATTTCAAGGCGATCAACGACCGCTACGGACATCCGGCCGGCGACGGCGTCCTGAAGCGCGTCGCGCGCACGGTCAGCGCGCATGCGCGCGAGGAATTCATCATCGCGCGCATCGGCGGCGAGGAATTCGCCGCGGTGCTGCCCGAACACACCGTCGAGCAGGCGGCCGAGTTCGCCGAGCGGCTGCGCGCGGCGATCGCCGAGCACGACATGTCCGTCGATGGCGGCCCGCAACACGTGACGGTCAGCATCGGCGCCGCGGCGTGGCTCGCCGGCATGACCGGCTCGGGCGAGCTCTTGCGTGCCGCGGACGAGCAGCTCTATCGCGCCAAGCAGGAAGGCCGCAACAGTGTTCGCCGCACCGGCACTGCGTAGCTATCATTCGCGCAGAGTCTGCAACACCTTCCCGCGCGCAGGCCTCCGAAAAGATTGTTAACTTTCCGCAAGAAGAACCCTCTGCGGTGAATTGCGGCAAAACGGCGCCGGAACGATTGCGTGCGGAGCGCGACCGCATTATCGTCGCCATCCCGCGAATTTGACCGCGGAAGCGGTTGAATCGACGCCGATCGGCGCAACCCCGGCGCCGACGCCCCGGATGGGCTTGCCGTACCCGGTTCCGAGCGTTCACGTATCTGGCGGTATGCTTGTGCGTGATCTACGATACGTTTCGTTTTGGAGGACAGCTGTCATGAGGAATCTTTCGATCGTCGCGCTGGCGACGCTGGTTTTCCTCGGCGGATGCAACGCCGCAAACCAGAATCAGCCGGCAAACGTCGCGACGCCCGCGAGCGGTACGAACGGCGCGAACGGCGCCAATGCCGCCAACGCCGCGGCGAATGCGCCGATTCCGTCGACGATCGCCGGAACCGTGACGCTGCGCGATCCGGTCGCGATCAATCCGGGATCCAAGCTCGATGTGAAACTGGTCGACGTGGCGCAGCCCGAGATTCCGATCGCGGAAAAGAACATCGACGTCAGCGGCCAGCCGCCGTTCAATTTCACGCTCGAGCTCGATCCGTCGAAGATCACGCGCTCACGCACGTACGTCGTCAACGTCGTGCTCACCGACGGCGACCGCAGATTCCTGCCGGGTCTCAATTCGCCGGTGCTGACCGGCGGCTCCGGAGCGAACCCGCAGATCATGCTGAGCCCCGAGCCGACCGCGGCCGAGAAGCTCAAGGATGAATTCACCAAGCTGCAGGCGCGCATCGGCGGCATGAAGAAAGTCGAGGGCACCTACACGACGGACGACGCCTCGATCGGCTGGGATGCGTTCGCCGACAGGAACAAGGTCGTGTTCGTGCGCGTCAACACCGAATACGACAAGGGCGGACGCACCTCGGTCAAGTACGCGTTCAAGGACGACAAGCCGATGTTCGTCAAGCAGCAGGGCGGCGCGACGATCGGCTGGGACGATACCGGCGGCATCGTGGTCAACGAGAAGCAGGGCGGCGGCGAAGTCGGCGACAAGGACATCTCGGCGGTGCGCGACTCCGCGATGAAGGCGTTCCAGATGGCGCAGGAAAAGGTCGACGCGGCGAAGAAGCGCTGAGGCGTGCGATATCGAAACGAAAAAGGCCGGGCAAGTCCCGGCCTTTCTTTTTCGTCTCTCCCGCTTGCGGAGAGGCCGCCCGAACGGGCGGGTGAGGGGAATCGGAGTCGAGCGCTTCGATGCGAGGCCTTCGACGTGAGAGCGCGGACCACGCTTGCCCTCACCCTGCCCTCCCGTAAGCGGGAGAGGGGACCTAAGGCTACGCGACGTCTCGT
>DAISJF010000512.1:0-1964 GCA_036821625.1 Rhodanobacteraceae bacterium | reverse complement strand
GCGCGCGCGCGACACTTTCGCGCGCCGCCGCGTCGAGGCGGAGGTGGCCCGAGCTCCGTGCGATCTCGATCCGCTGCGGCCCCCCGTTCTCGTCCACCAGCACGTGCAGGACCACCGTGCCTTGCTCGCGCGCACGCATCGAGGCCGGCGGATATTTCGGCGACAGCGGCGTGGCGTAGGCGAGCGTCTGCGTTGCACCGCCGGAACCGATGTCCGCGGTGGCGGCGGGAGTCTGCGCAGCGTGCGCCGGCGTGTCGGTCTCCGGAATTGGGATCGGCGCCGGACCGCTCGTCGCACTGGGTATGACCGGCGCGGGCGGGGTGTGCACCGACACGCTTCGCACATGCTGCGGCACGCTCGGCGGCGGCGGTTCCGGCAACGCGGGCGGCGGCGGCTCGGACTCGATCCAGCGTGCGACAAGCGTCGTCTCGCTCGGTCGCAGCGTCGGTGCCGTGATCGGCAGCGCGATCACGAGCAGGACGATGAGGTGCGCGGCGAAGGTTCCGCTCCATGCACCGACACGCAGCCAGTCCAGTGAACGGTCCGGTCCGATCGTCGCGGCGTTCATCGTTCCCTCCCTAGGCAGGCAGAACATGGAACGCTGCCGGGCGACGTGCGGGGTTTGGAGCCCGAAAGTCGCGCCGGACCCGCGCCGACGGTATAACGACGGTCTGGTTCCGAGACTTGACGAATGGATCTGCAATCGCACTGGGAACGCGTGTACCGGACCCGGCGCCCGGATGAGGTCAGCTGGTACCGCGCGCATCTGGACGTGTCGCTGGCGCTGATCGAGGAATCGGCGCCCGACCGCTCCGCGCGGATCATCGATGTCGGCGCCGGCGCTTCGACGCTGGTCGACGACCTGCTCGCGCGCGGCTATCGGAACGTGTCCTTGCTCGACTGGTCGGAGTCGGCGCTTGCGATCACGAAGGAGCGGCTCGGCGCCAGCGCCGACGAGATCGCATGGATATGCGGCGACGTGAAGACCACGGCGCTCCCTGCCGCGCACTACGACGTCTGGCACGACCGCGCGGTTTTTCATTTTCTGACCGACGCCGAGGATCGCATCGCGTACGTCGCGCAGGTGAAACATGCGCTCCGTCCCGGCGGACGCGTCATCATCGCTGCGTTCGCCGCCGACGGACCGTTGAAGTGCAGCGGGCTCGACGTCGTGCGCTATGAAGCGGGCGCGCTTTGCGATGCGCTCGGCGGCGGCTTTCGTCTGGTCCGTCATGTCGCGGATATGCACCGCACGCCGGCGGGCGGGACGCAGTCGTTCGTCTACTGCGTTTGCGAATTCACGGGCGGATCGGGCTCGTTCCGATCGAACCGAAGCGCATGAACGAACCGATGTATCGGCTGTGCGTGGCGCCGATGATGGACTGGACGGACCGGCACTGCCGGTATTTCCATCGTCTTCTGTCGCCGCATGCGCGCCTGTACACCGAGATGGTGACGGCACCCGCGGTGATTCACGGCGACCGCGAGCGGCTGCTCGGATTCGATACGTCCGAGCATCCGCTTGCGCTTCAGCTCGGCGGCGCGGAACCGGGCGAGCTCGCCAGGGCAGCACGCGTCGGCGCGGCCGTCGGCTACGACGAGATCAACCTCAACGTCGGTTGTCCGTCCGATCGCGTGCAGTCGGGCCGCTTCGGCGCGTGCCTGATGCGCGAGCCGGCGCTCGTTGCCGATTGCGTCGCGTCGATGCGCGCGGCGGTTTCGATCCCGGTGACGGTCAAATGCCGGCTCGGAGTCGACGAGCAGGACGAGTACATCGATCTCGAGCGTTTCGTCGAAACCGTGCGCACGACCGGCTGCACCGTGTTCGTCGTGCACGCGCGCAAGGCCTGGCTCGAAGGCCTCTCGCCGAAAGAGAATCGCGAGATTCCGCCGCTCAACTACGAGCGCGTCCATCGGCTCAAGCGCGAGTTTCCGGATCTCACGATCGTGATCAACGGCGGCGT